>JAZLGA010000056.1:0-37300 GCA_045616045.1 Bacteroidales bacterium
TCGCAGCCGTCTGCTGTTGCGTTTGGCACTGTATAGGTCACACCGCTGACCGATGAGGTGTAAGTCTTGCCGTTGCGCCAAGTGTAGCTGTCGCAAGCGGGGATTTCCTCGATGGTCTCAGCATGCTTGTTGATAGTTAGGTCAAGTAATATAATACTGTCGCAACCTTGTGTTGTGATGGTGTCGAAGTGATAAGTTCCCGATTCATAATAGGTTACACCTTTCCAAATTAAGCTGTCGCAGGCGTTCTTTTCTATGTATGATGTGTCGGCATGTAGTGTCACCTCAAAGACGGCGGTGTTGTTTGTAGTGTCGCATTCGGGTTGCAATTCACCGTTTTGCGCAACACCTTTGACGAAGCCGTTCACAGCAAGCACGATATTGTCCAGGTCGGGAGTTCCGCACAAAACGCCGTTTGGAATCTTTATATTGCCTTGTGTGCATTCGCCAACTGGCAGATTTTCATTTATTGTCACAGTGCATATCGTGTCGCCGCCGCATGTGTTGGCATATACTGTGATAGGGTAGGGCGCGTTGAGCGTGTTGTCGCCTTGGTTGCAGTAGCTAAAGTTGAGTACAAGGCTGTCGCCTGTTTGTGTGGAAGTCGATGTCTCCATAGCCACGTCGGGCACGGCATAGAACGGACGACCATACACGTCGATGGTGGTGGCTTGCTGCAAGAAGTTGTTGTAGGGATAGCGTACCACATTGTCTGGATCGGTGAATGCTGTGGCGTTGTTGAAGGGGTGTCGTGGAATGGTCAAATCCTTATTCACGTTGGTTATGTTGTACATATATTGGTTCCATACCTTTCGAGCAGGAGCCCATGGTATGCCAGCCGATTTGAAGATGTTCAATTTGTTGCTGCCCACTGATACTATTTCGGCACTTCCGTCATTGTCAACATCGGCAATGATAGGATATTGCATGATGGTTATTTCGGCGTATGGCAGTGTGCTCATCTCATATACAGGTATGGTGTCGTTTCCCGTGATATGGCTCTTTCCGCTGCCGTTTACAATCCTCATGGTGGCTTGGTCACATATCATCAATTCCAGCAAGTTGTCTTGGTTGAAGTCGAAAGATGTAATGCTGTTGGAGTAGGAATCTTCATTTGTGCTGATTCCCCACAATAGGGAGAAAGTCTTGGTGTTGTGATTGTATTTGTAAGCTTGGAATTTCTTGTTGTCGCCTTTAACAGCACTTTGTATCAGAATTTCCATCATGTTGTCGTTGTCGATGTCGGCAATCATAGGAATGCTTTTTCCGGAACTATTAGTGGCTATTGTGAAAGGTGTGCTGACAGTGTTGTTGTGTACGTCCCATACGTAGCCGTAAACAGTGGCGGATTCGGTGTATGAAGTCCTGATGCTGATGAAGATGTCCAAAAAGCCGTCGGCATTGAAGTCGGCGACTTGTGGGTTGCCGTCGGTCGGCACTCCGCTTGGAGGGGTGATGCTTCTTTCCAGTGTGATGGAGTTGCCTGAGGTGCCGTTGGTGTTTGTTATGTTAACCGAATAAATTTCGTTGCCGAGAATAAGTTCCAGGTTGGGATTGTTGCAAAGGTCGGCTGCCACAGGTGATGACAGCTTCCATCCGTTACTAGTCCCGGGTACATGTGTCCTATGGCAATACGACGAGCCAGTGTTGGTGCCTCCTGTGGCAGTGGCGAGCAGCACACCCGTTTCGGCGTTGTAAATCTTGTTTCTTAGATATACCTCTGGATGTCCGTCATTGTTGAAGTCGGCAAAACTCACGTTTACAGATCTGTCAGTTTTGGTTGAGCCATATTTTTCATCGGATGTCCAATAAGGTGTGTTGGGAGTGGATGATGTTATGTCGTAAGCTCTCAAATAGTAGTCAATGCTTGCGGCAACAATGAGTCCTTTGCCAGAGGGGAGTTTCACCAGCCCGTATGCGGCTGCGTCAAACGCTGTGACAGGCGATGGCAGTGTTATTTTTGTCTTCAGTTGTTTTGTTACACCGTCGTACACCAGAATCTCTTTGGCGGTATAAGGGACAATGGAAGTTTCTCCGCTCTTTGAGAAGCAGATGATTTCTGGGTGTCCGTCGTTGTCAAGGTCTCCCACCAATGGAATGTTATAGTTCGATACAATATTGTCAGACGACCAGGCTGTCTCTATTTCCCATTTGGTACCTGTCGGAAGGAAAGTGCAGTCTGCAGAGTCGATGTTGTCGGGGTATTCGATGGTATTCACAAGTATAGGCTCTGTTGTTGAACATTCGGCCAGCGGTGAGAAAACTATGTCGTCAAGGCCGAAGTTGTTGTCTGACAAATTGGAGTTTTGGTTGAGTATGGTGATTGTAGCAGAGGTGTTGCTACCGCTGTTCCACACCTCATATACTCTTGTCCAACCTGCTGTTTCAGGCACATAGAAAATATTGCCAATTTGTGTTCCGTTAATGCTGAACTGGAGTTGTGCAACATCGTCTATGTTGCCTGATGCGACTGTGCGAGGCGACAGGTTGCATATCCATGTGGAGAAAGCGTAGTCGGTGTTGGGTTCCACGGTGATAGACTGACTCCAGGCCTTGCTGTTTGGGTTGTTGGCTCCGTTGACAATCATATAAAGCCCACTGCCTGATGTGTGATCATACCATTGAGCGAATGAAGTATTATGGTCTTTGCCGTTGTGACCTACATAGTAATTTCCTTCATCCACGGTGCTGTTGTAGCTGTAGTCGCTGGTGAAGCCGGTGTTACCTTGCTCGAAGTCGCCATTTGTCACCAGATTGTGTCCGGTGTCGGCGGTTTGGTTCTTTCCGGTGACATAATATGTGGCAGGTGCGTTAGGCGTCACTGTCAGTAAAGAACCACTGGTGAGTATGTTGCCGCCGTTGTCGGTCCAGTAAAGCACATCGGCTCCTGATGCCCACAGGTTGACTGTTGAGCCAGAAATTATGTTGGTGTCGGGTGTGTGGCTGAGTGTAGGAGTGGGGACTATCGTGAGGTTGAGAGTGTAGATGCTGTCGCAGCCATCGGGTGTTGCTTTGGACACTGTGTAGGTCACTCCGCTGACCGATGAGGTGTAAGTCTCGCCGTTGCGCCAAGTGTAGCTGTCGCATGCTTCTTTTTCATCAGTTGCCTCTGCATGGTGATATACAACGAGGTTGAGATATTCTGCTGCTGTACCTGTTTCTGGATAAGGATAAGTTCCGCTTTCGGTATATACTTTTCCGTGCCAGGTATAGTTGTCGCAAGCGGTGTCATACATAACTACTACATCTCTGGCAATGTATATTGTATAAGGATTTGTCTCGCTTGTCTCAACGGGATTGTAATAAAGTTCTTCGTTTGAGTCGTCGGTGAAGAAGTGGTTGTTGTCGTATGATGTTTTTGCCACCAGATTGTTGTGTTCGGCCGAGTAGGCCACGGGGGTGTAATGGCTGTCTTCCGGGAAGAGGGTCTTGGTTACGCCAACGTGCGAACCGTCGTTAAGGCCTGTTTCAATGGCTATCTTTTGGTCGGCAGTGGCAATGTGTACGTTGTTGTTGTTTCCGTTCAGTGTGTTGTTTGTGATAACAACAGTGCCGTCGGTGGCCATGTCGCCTATCATAAATACACCGCCAGCCACTGAGTCGAGAGTGCTCACAACGTAGTTGTTTTTGAGTGTTGAGTTGTGCAGGACGAGTGAGCCGTTTTCGGTGATGAAGAACATTTGTTTGTCGGCCGTTATTGTAGTGTTTCCGCCAGGGTTGATGTTGCTGTCGGTATTGCCATAGATACCGTCTATGGTGACGTGATCGGCGGTAAGTTGTCCGTTGTTGATCTTGAACAGGTTTCCTTTGTATGGGTTGTCTCCATCGGTGGTTCCGTCACTGAGCTTGTGGCTGCCCGGGTAACGGAAGAAACTGATGTTGTTGTCGTATAGGGTTCCATCCCACTCGGTGTTGGTGTTGATTCTTACCTCGTCCACGATGAAGATGTTGTCGCCTGCCATATAGGGCGGATTGGCGTTTTGTAAGGCCTTGAATGAGCGTTTTGGCTTGTCTGGATACTTGCCGTTGTTGCTGTTTGAGCCGTTGCCTGATATGTACCAGTTCTTGATTTTTCCACGGCGAAGTATGTGTATTGTAATGTTAAACTCCTTGGTTGAGCCTTCGTAGTTGGTCATCTTGACATGATAGATTTGTTTTGCCAGTTCGTCTTCAACATCGTTGAAGTGTGCCTTCCCGTTGTAGTGTACTATGAAATCGATGGCTATCTGGGCACGTCCGTCGGCGCGACCTAACATTGTTGGAACGGGTGTTACTTCGTTGTCATAAGTGTAGTCAAGATAAGAACTGCTTATCCAACCGACAGTGTTGTCGGTTCCTTTTGCAGCCTTGTATGTCATGCCAAAGTCGTTTATGGTGCCGCTGTTGTTGTTGAAATAGAGTGAGTCGTGGCGTGTCGCTCCAGGTGCCACGGCAATGTCTGTTATGTTTTCTATGCTCAACTCCGAATAACTGGCGCCAGTGGTCATTGCCCATGTTGGAAGTACGACTTTCACACTGTTGTGGTCGTGTTGTGTGCCAGTGCCGAACATCCAGGCATATACGGAAGCTTCGACATCTTGGATTTTGGTCGTTGTCTGTATGTAAATGTTCTGGTTCAGAGTCATAAGCACCTCGCCGGTGTTGCAGTCAACCTCCTCTAGGGTGATGGTCACGGGCGAGAAGGCTTGTGTTGAGGTGATGTTGTTGCTATAGGTGACAATGAAGTCGAGTTTGGCTTTCTGCAAGTCGTTGGCATCTGGATATATCCTCAGGGCTGTGCCAGGCGAAGTGTAGTATTCTTCACCTTCCTCGCTGATAAGTATTGCTGGCAGGGTGTTGTTGCTCTCGTCTTTGAAGGTCACTGCTGCCGAGGGTGTTATGGTGAGACCAAAGGTGTAGTCTGGATTTTCGTGTATGGCAGCTATCTCCTCGGTGCAGTTGGCTGCTGTGTGTTGGTAGTTCATTACCAGATCGTCAGCATTATAATAGAGGTGCGCAAATTTACTCGCATTATATTTTCCAGCGTTGACAAACTGTGCCACATCGCTCCATTCAATGTTGGTGAGGCGATAATAGCTGCAGCCTTCGTTGGTCGATACACGAGGTATCTCCATTGTTGCCGATGCGGTCATTATGTCGTCGCTTTCGCCATTGGCGGAGGCCACTATAACCACGTCGTTTTGTATTACTCCAGAACTTGAGCCTACGCTCCACACACGATAATACTCGTGGTCGCCACGTGTTTGTGGGTGGTGCACGTAAGGCATCTGTACTGGTGTTCCGGTCGTGCCGCCTATCACATCGAAGGTGTTCTCTGAAGCGTTGTAGCTCACAAAACCACCGTCGTTCACATTGATTGGGGCATAGGCACTCCATCCGGCGTAAGCCTCGTCGTTGGGATTGTTGTGTACCTTTGGACGGGCAAAGGCAAAACCGCTGAATCCGTTGTCGTTGATGGCGTGGAAGAAACCTGTCAGTCGCCCGTAGAGGGGTGCCCCGTTGTTGTCATAGTTGACATTGACGAAACAACCGTTCTTGAAGTATATCTTGTTGTCGCAGGTGTTCAAGTTGTTGTAGTTTACCACTGTTGTGTCAACAATGTATGCGTTGTTGCACGAATAACTTCCTATAGCCTTCAGCTGTTCTATGGGACTGCTCAAGACGAGTGAACTGTTATGTGTTACCATAAGGTTCTTGTCGATGTTGAGCATGGCATATTGCTTTGTGGTGGTGGGACTTGAGATGTCGCCTTTACCTATGAAGGTGATGTTTGAGTTGAAAAGGATTACGTTGTTGGCGCGTTGTATGGTGTATAGGTTGCGTGTTGTCGAATTTGTGGAGTTCTGCCATGTGCCATAGTTGCAGATGTATATGTCGTGGCCTTTCTTTCCGGCATCACCGCTCGTTCCTGAGCCATAGATGCTGTTTCCGATAAAGAAGTTGTTGCTGCTGTAGCCAAGTGCATCAATGTAGATGTGTGAATAGTCTGTGATGTTGGGTTCCATGAAGGTGCTTCCAGTGGTGAACTTGCCCCAGTCGGAGCCTGCATAAACCGATTCGGCGATGTTTAAGACCCCTGGTGTCGATACCACTTGTTTGTCGGTGTTGATGTTGCTGACAGGACTGTTTTGGATGGCGTTCTTACCTATGTTTACGTAAGTGGAACCTGTGATATAACCGAAGTAACCGCCGCCATAAACGCTTATGCCGGCCTCGCCACCGCTCATGTTGACAAACGAGATTAGCTTGTCGTCGGCGTTGCGCGAGCCTCCATATATGCAACCTTGTACCTTGCCGCCCATCATGTTGACGGTCTTGTTGCCATTCACCAAAACCGCATCCTGACCAAGTGCACCGCCGAAGACGTTGCCTTCAACGATACCGCCCTTCATGTTGATGACGGTGGCTTGGCATTTGCCCAACTCACCGCCGCCGAACACGCTTCCGTCGATGGTGGCGGCTGTGATGTTGATGTTTATCTTGCCAGAGACATTGGTGTTGTTGCCGCAGCCTGCTCCATACACGTTGCCGCCAATCTTGCCTTGTCCCAAGTTCATTGTGATGTTGTTGTTTATGGTGCCTTTTATGTTCGAGCCGCCATAAATGTTGCTTTTTATCTCGCCACCTGTCATGTTGATGTTAACGGCCTGTCCTTGTTGTTGGTTGGAACCGCCAAACACGTCGCCGTTTATTGTCCCGCCGAAGATGTGTATGTTGGCTGTACCTCCTGTTTTCACGAAGCCATAGTTGCCGCCGCCATACACGTTGCGTTCTATCAAGGCGTTGTCGGCTATCACAATGTTTGCATTGTTCACCTGACCGACAGTGGAGCCATTTTCAATGCCGCTACCGGCACCAAAAACGTTACCTCCCACCGACGAACTGTAGATTGGGTTGTCTTTCACTTCGGTGTTGCCGCCAATATAAATATAGGTGTCTCCATCAAGCTCGCCACCTGTGGTTTTTGTTCCATTGCAACCGCCTGCAATCCAGCCTTTGATTGTTCCGCCTGTGATGACCATGCGGCGCTTGCCAGCCGCCTCCGAAAATTGTCCTGCTCCATAGATGGCTCCATATACTGTGCCGCCGGTCATACGCAACATTAGAGCTTCAGCACCTGCTGCATTACCATGGTCAATACCACCAGCTATGCCATTGTTGAAAATGCCACCCTCAATGAGAACCTTACGAGATGCCTTTGATTCTAATCCGTTTGAAAAACCAACATAGAATTCTTCCGTACAGTTTATGCTGAATTGTCCGCTTTTGACATTGATGTGGAACATATTGTTGTTGCCAGAGAATAAATATGTTTGTGATAGGCAAGGACGTTCTATAACTTTCAGTTTTTCGTTGTCGTTCATTTTCTTGTCGTAGTCTGAACCAAAGACAAGACTTACTTTGTTTCCATCGCTACTGTATGTTTGTGTGTAATTTTCATTTGTCTTTTCTGATATTAATCCGTATGTGTAGTTGTAGATGCCGCTTTCGACCCTCAAGCTGGTGTTCAGGACTTTTGTGACAGTTTTGTATGCAGCAATGGCGGTATCGACGGCCGAAATCATATTGACGCAATAGTCCTTGTTGTTGGGTTTTTCTATTCCACGCCCGAAAGCGAGGTGATGGCCGTTGCCGCGTATGTTGGCGATGCCACCCATTGTGATGTATTCGAAACGGGTGTTGTTGTGGCATTCTATCGTCGAGCAGCCGAAATTGTAGTTTGCAAAGTCGTTGCGCACATCGTGGAGGTCGCGCGGGTCAACGCTGGTGATGGTGACGGCTATCTGATTGCTCACATCGAGTGCGTTTGTGAAGTCGGCGCGGTTAGCTACGATGAAGTTCGACTCGACGGTGCCGTTGGGGTCAAGGCCATAGGTGGAGGCAGTTGTTTTGGCTAAGGCTTTCTTGAAGTCGTCTATGTTGTTGGCATAATACACGTTTACTTTCTCTCCCCATTGTGCTTGGAAACCGATAGACATTCCGTTGTTTCCGCTCACTGAAATAATGGCTTCGGCGGGTATCACATCGCCTACCGAATAACCGCTGATGGTGCCGCCGATGAGAGTGACAAGCTTCCAACCGTCGAATCTTTTCCCATTAGGTCGTTTGCTGAACGAGGGTATTACGGTATAATAGTAGTTTCCGTCAATGTCTTTTTCAAGTGTTTTCTGGTATGTGAGAGCCAGAATGGGAGCGTCAATGCCAATCATGCCGCCGTTGCCGTCGTATGTTATTGTGGCGTCGATGGGGTTGGGCGATGAAATGACATTGTTGTTGTAGTAGGCTAGTGTATGCGGCAGACGGTCGTCGATGGTGAGAACACCACCAGTGACGATGTTATAGTAAGATGATTGTGTGTCGCTGTTCAGCCAGCCATCGGCGTTGGGAATGGCTATCGCATTTATTGTGGTGGCGTTGCTGACGGTGATGGGGCCTGAGTAAACGGGAGAACTTGCTGTCGGGGTTGAGCCGTCGGTGGTGTAGTGTATCGTTACGGGGTGCTCGCATGTGGGTGGTATTATCGTCACTGTTTGTGTCGAGGTGTATATCCCGCCAGCAGGGTCGAACTGTGGCATAGCCGGGCGGAAGACGTATTCGGCTGTTGCCACATCGCTGTTGCCAAGACCGTCTTTCACGGCAATGGCTTTCAGTGTTGTACCTTTGGTGACGCTTATCGGTGAGGTGTAGAGAGACGATGATGTGGTGGGAGTGCTGCCGTTGGTGGTGTAGTATATTTTGGAACCTGCCGTTGGAGTGCTTATTTCGACATTCTGCGTGGCGTTGTAAGTACCGGCAGTCGGGGTGAAGATTGGCGTTTGAACCTTGCTGTAGTCGTAAGTGACGGTCATCTTGGGGATGCCTTTTACTGCTGTCGGATTGGTGCGTCCAGATGAAAAAGTGTTGTCCGAATATGTTGCTGCAATGCTCTGATAATTGGTCATGCCAGTCTCTACTGCATAACGGTTGGCCGATCCGCTGGCAGTGGCTTTTACGTATGTCTCAACCGTCATGAGGATGTTGCCCCCGCCGTAGTCGAAATTGTTGGTGAAGTCAATTGCGACTTCCGACTTGTCGCTTGATTTTGATATTCCTCCTTCATATACCATTGTTGCGCCTGTGTTGGGAAGAAAAGCCGCATCTACATAAGCAATGGCGGTACCGTCCAGCGGGTAGTGATCTTGGGCGGTCTCTGAAAGATATATTCTGTATCTCAAGGCGTCAGATATGTCATAGTTGCTGTAGGCGGTGTGGATATAAAACACTATCTTTGACCATGTTGTTCCTGCCAAATCTGCCATGACACCGTCTTCGTAAGGAGTGGAGGAAGGGATGATGGTCTGGCTTCTGGCGTATAAATTGGAATGGTTGTTGTCAAATGGTAAATACAAGCTGAATTGTCCATTTGCCGTGGCTGTACTCACATCACAAATAGTGAATGTCGAGAGGGCCTTTGTTTCTCCACCTTTACCGTCGTCATAGTAATTCCCCCATTCCGATTGTCTGGTTCCTGACACAAAAGGCACGCCCTTCCAGTTGTTGGCAAAGGTGGTGCCGGCTATTGCCAAAAGTGCGGCAAAACACAAAATAATCCTCATTGTCAAAGTTTTTTTCATTATTTTTAAACTATGATGTTTTTTCATCTTGTCCAAATTTAAAAATTAAATCTTAAAATATCAAATCGCAAATATAGTATATTTATACAAATATATGCTATAAAGAGTTTTTTTTAGGCGAAAAAATTAAGGACGCAATACATTGCGTCCTTAATTGTGACTTGCAGTACCGAGTCCTGCGTTAAACAAAAATCATTTAATCACTACCTTCTTGACAATTGTCTTTTCTTTGCCTATTATCAAGAAGTGATATATTCCTGCTGCCTTTGTTGGTATGGAGTAGTGTGCGTTTTTCCCGTTGGCCGCGAAACTGTCAAGCTGTTTTCCTGTGTTATCGAATACTTTTATCAAGGCATTGCTTATAGACTCGTCGAGGCGAATTTCCATGTTGCCGTTGTTTGGGTTTGGTGTGATGCTGATGATGTCGCCATCTTCTTCGTTGATGCCGTAGTATGAAGTCCTTAGCCAAATAGTGTTTGTTGATTCGCCGCATTCGTTGTAGGCTGTGGCTGTGAGTTGTATGCTGTCGGGTATCCAGGTGAAGATATGCACATCGGCGTCCATGCCGTTATTGTGTGGCTCGATATACCAGTTGGGACAGCCGAGTGTCCATGTCACGGAGTCATATTCTGAGGTGTTGTTGAGTGAAATGACATTGTAGTTATAAATGCTGTAATTGGTCTCGCTTCCGCCTATGGGCCAACGTGTCCCGTTGATTTTTATGTTGGGTGTCTCTACTAAAGTAAGGTTCAGCGTCTCGATGCGTTCACAGCCGTTTGCGGTTAGTGTCTCGTGTGTGTATGAGCCTGACTGTGTTAGTTCCTGGTCTTTCCAGATGTACTTGTCGCAGGCTTTCTCGCTAATTACTGGGTGTTCCGAATAGTTGACTGTGAGGTGCAGTATGGCTGTGCTGTCGCAGTTTGAGGCGTTTGTTGTGAGATAGGTGTAGTCGCCGCTTTGGGTGTATTCTTGTCCATTCCAGTAGTAGCTGTCGCATTCTGTGCGGTTCTCCTCCGATGATGTAGAGTGCTTGATTGTGAGGTGCAGTGTCACTATGCTGTCGCAGCCATCGGTGGTCTTTGCTTCATAGGTGTATATGCCTGATTGTGTGTATGTTTCTTGCGTGCCATCAATCCAGGTGTAGCTGTCACAATCTGTTTCTTCTGTTTCATGGATTTCTGTAGGATTGACAGTGAGGTCGATGACGGCGTAGCTTTTGCACATGGTGCCAGGTGTTTGTATTTCAATAGTGTCTTGTATGTTACCTGTTTCAGAAGTAACAATGTTGAAACCGTGTTCGGTATAGGTGCCACCTTGGCAAATGTGGTCAACATAGTGCTCGTATTGCTCTTCGATGATATTGAGAGTGAATGAGGTTTGTGCTGTCTTGCAGTTGTATTTGTCTTTTGCGGTGATGGTGTATTGGGTCGTACCAGACGGAGGGTTGATGAATCCTGTAGTTAGGCTGTGTGGGTTGGTAAGGTTGGTGGCAGGCGACCATTGTATGTTTTCGGCAGTGCCATAGTCGAGGTTCACTGACATGGAACTAATGTCATCGCAAGTGGTGATGTTAGTTGAACTTAAACCTACACCTGCATCGCGAACAAGTTTCACTTCTATTTTTCCGATTTGCGAAATGCCGCAGACGATGTTCTCGTATTGTATGAATAATGATAAGGTGTCGTCATGATATTGTCCATCGTCAACGCCCACAACGGGTATGACATAGGTGGAGCTGCCAGCGGGCATAATTATTGATGTGGGTAATGGCTGCCCGTTTTCCATTGTCAGGTCAACGCCGTTTACAGCTGTACCGCTGTAGTTGAGTAGAATTGTAGAGTCGTTTTGTACGGGATACGGAAGCGAGAATGTCACAAAAGCTTCGTTGAAGCAGCCCGGCACGATGTATTGTTGGTCTTCGTACTCGTAATTCAGCGAGCCTCCAAGGTTTGGTGCGGAAAAACTGGCTGCTTCAAGGAAAACCCCTGAATCCAAATTTTTGTCGCCAGCGTTGGCAATGGCAAGTTTCATGTGGTAGGTGCGACAGGGTACAACGTCCATCTCGGCAACAAATGGGCCAACGAATGCATCGTATTCCATCAAAGGAGAATTGGATACTATTGGGTGATAATATGCTGAATGTGCACCCGCATTGACGTTGTCAATCGAAACGGGTGAGTTTGTTCCCGGTACAAGTGCAATGTTTTTCTTGATGTTGGTGGTGAGGTCGGTGACAAAGAACCCGAAAACATCATTATAGCCCGCATTAACATATTCAGGATATTCCTCTGAGGCAAAAATATAGTTGAATGATACATGGTCGGCCACGGTTGTGAAGTCGAACTCCAATACGGCAGGTTTGTAGATTGTTTGTGAAACAAGGGCTTGTAGTTCAGAACAACTGGTAGTGGAGTAATTTATTTCATCACTGTAATTGTCCATGCTGTTAGGCCCTTCGGCTGCTTTTATTTTTCCTGTAGTCATGATTAGCCCGTCTGCGAAAAAGTGGGTAGGGAAATTGAAGCCTAAGGTGTCGGCGGTGAACGAGCCTAATTGTAAGCCATTGCCAGTAGTTAATGCTGTGCTTATGCCATTGAACTTGACATTCGAAACCTCTACACCATTGCCTAGAAACACATTGTTTATCAACTCTTCTGGAGTCATGCCTGTTGCGTATTGTGTGGTAATAGCCGAGGCTGTTGTTGCACGTGTAATCTCTTTTTTTGCTGTGTTTGGGATTGCTTTTCTCTTTGCAGGTTGGGCTGTGGCAATACTCGTGTTGAGTGCCAGCAGCGTAATCAATATGATTGAAATCTTTCTCATAGATTCTATATTTGACCACAAAGTTATTAAATATTTGTAACCCAAACCAGCGTTTAGGTGATTTTTTTGTCAGAACAATAAAAATATTATCAATAGTTGGAATGGCGCCCCAGAAAATATAAAACAAGCCGTAAGTCCAACTTATGGCCTGCGGCTTGTGTTTCTTTTTGTTCCGGCTACAGCTGACTGCTTGCAACTTATATAAACTCCAAATCCTCTTGCGTAGTGTATTTCTCGCAATAGTGGCACACGAGTTTTATCTTGCCATCGTCGTCGCACATCACGTTGAAGTGGGTCGGCACGTCGTGTTCCTTGTTGGTGATGCAGTTGGGGTTGAAGCATCTCACGATGTTATCGACATGCTCTGGTATCTGTACGGTTTTCTTCGAGGTCACTTCGTAGTCGTGAATCTCGATGAGCGATGCGGTGGGGGCCACGAGCGATATCTTGTTTATCTCCTCTGGCTTGAAGTATTTGTCGGTAATCTTGATGATGCCTTTGATGCCGTATTTCTTGCTTTCGAGGTTGGTGCCGAAATAGATAGGCTTGTCTGATTTTTCAAGTTGCAGTATGCGTATCACCTGAAACACCTTGTCGGCTGGTATATGGTCTATTACAGTGCCGTTGGCTATTGCCGACACGATAAGTTCTTTTCTTTTTTCCATAATCAATTGTAATATAAAGATTTAAAATTCAATATTTAATATTCTCTTTACTTCCCCGTTCTGCGGGCACTCCTTCTGAGATGGTGACTGTTTGGCCGTTTGGCTCCTTTCGTCGCTTTGCGCTTCCCCTTCTTGAGGGGGTAGGGGGAAGTTTAATTTCTATTGCTAATTCTTCTTTAACTCTCTTTTACTTCAATCCTAAAATTGTAGCAATGAGCGCCTGACGTGCATAAACACCGTTTTGTGCCTGTTGGAAGTAGTAGGCCATCGGGTTGGTGTCCACATCGTAGTGTATCTCGTTCACGCGCGGCAGCGGGTGGAGTATGCGGCAGTTAGGTTTGGCGTTTTCGAGCATGGCGTTGCGCAGCACGTATGAGTTCTTCACTTTCTCGTATTCAAGCGGGTCGGGGAAACGCTCGCGTTGCACGCGGGTCATGTAGATGATGTCGCTGTGTGGTATCACATCCTCCAATTCGGTGAACTGCTCATATTCGAGGTGTGCGTCCTTGATGTGTTGTTTTACGGTGTGTGGCAGTTTCAGCTCCACTGGCGACACAAGGTTGAACTTGGCGTTGAAATTGCACATGGCTTGTACGAGGCTGTGTACGGTGCGGCCGTATTTCAGGTCGCCTACGAGGGTTATCTCAAGGTCCTTGAGGGTACCCTGGGTCTTGCGGATGGAATATAGGTCGAGCATGCACTGTGTAGGGTGCTGGTTGGCTCCGTCACCGGCGTTGATGACTGGTACTTTAGACACCTCAGAGGCGTAGCGTGCCGAGCCTTCTATGGGGTTGCGCATCACGATGAGGTCGGCATAGCTGGCAACCATGGTGATGGTGTCCTTCAGCGACTCGCCTTTCTGTACGCTGGTGCCTGATGTGCTGCTGAAGCCTATCACATTGCCTCCAAGAAGTTGTATGGCTGTCTCAAAGCTCAAGCGTGTCCTCGTCGATGGTTCAAAAAACAACGAGGCGATAATGCGCCCGTTGAGCAGGTTCTGGTGAGGGTTCTTTTCAAAGTCCTCGGCTATGTCAAGCACGTGGCTTATCTCCTCTGGTGTGTAGTCGCTGATTGAAATCAGACTGCGGTTTTTCAGTGAAATAGACATGTCTCTTTTTGTTTTAGTTTGCCAATGTTGTTGGTATAAAAAAATGACGGCCAAATGTTTGGCCGTCAATATAAATAGTTGATTTATAACCTTTTGATGGTTTGTTTTCAATACTGTCCGATAATACTCTGTTCCGTTTCATCGGAACGCAAAATTACACATTTTTTCATTGCCGCAACATTTTTTTGAGTTTTTTTTGCAAGATCCAAAAACTGACAGCTGATAGCTGAAAGTCGATAGCCCAAAATCTTGCTTACAGCTTATAGTTTACAGCTCAAAAATAATACCTGAACATCATCAAATTCACCGAATAGTCAAAGTAGCTCACATTGCCGTATTTGCCTATCTTTACCGTCTCTTTGAGTTCTTTCCCGTTCTTGTTTATGACAGGATTTCCTTCTCAGTCGGTGACGGTGCGTTTCTCGTGTTCGTTGAGGAAAGCAAGACCGTAGCCGGGCCTGACATCGAATTGAAAGCCGAAATGGTTCTTCCTCACCTCGAAGCCTACAATTGAGTTGACTCCTATCTTCGGACCGCGTTTCTGGGTGACGGTTGCGTCTTGTTTGAACATGCCTTTTATGATGGCTGCCGCGATGAAGCCCATTTCTTGTGTGTTGGCATAGCCAACATCAATTCCTCCGCCTGCTATCAGCGATGCTTTTGCATCGGCTTTCTGGTAATAGACATAGCCTGATAGTCCGTGGGTGAGCATGTAGTAGCCATAGCGTGTTGTGTCGCCTGTGGCTTGTCCTGGCGTGAGGCAGAACTTGCTTGTGATGTCGGTCTGCACGGCCATGTTGTCAGTGACAAAGCGTTTGTGGTCGGCTGACATGCTGCCTGTCACTGTCGCATAGCCTATCGAACCGCCCACGCCGTTCTTGTAGGTACTCTGCGCTTTCAGTCCGCTTGCCGCGATAAGTGCTATTATTAATAAGGTAAGTGTCTTTTTCATTATATGATGGTTTTAGGTTGGTGATTCAAGATCCTAGTCTCAGCAACTATGCAACCTAACACCCCAACAACTTAACGACTTAACAAATCAACACTAAACAAATCAACAACTCAACAGCACTCTATTCCTCCAATCAACTCGTGGATGTCCTCAATCCCGTTCTTCTCACAATACTCCTTCAAACCTCGTGCCACTTTTCCTGATATGGCTGGGTCGATGAAGTTGGCGGTGCCTATCTCTATGGCTGAGGCTCCGGCAAGCAGGAACTCGATGGCATTCTCGGTCGATGAGATGCCTCCCAGTCCTACTACAGGCACTTTGACGGCCTTTGCCACTTGCCACACCATGCGCAGAGCAATGGGTTTCACGCAGGCGCCCGACAGTCCGCCTGTGTTGATTGATAGCAGAGGACGGCGTGTGCGTATGTCGATGGCCATGCCGAGCAGGGTGTTGATGAGCGATAGCGAGTCGGCACCGGCAGCCTCTGCCGAGCGTGCTATCTCAGCTATGTCGGTCACGTTGGGCGAGAGTTTCACCATAAGGTGTTTGTGATACACCTTGCGTACCTCGCTCACCACTTGGGCGATGCCTTTGGTGGTTACACCCCATGCCATGCCGCCTTGTTTCACGTTGGGGCACGACACGTTCAGTTCAATGGCTGGAATCTTGTCGAGGGTGTTTATCATGTCGGCGGCTGCCATATAGTCGTCTATTGTCGAGCCCGACACGTTGACGATGACATTGGTGTCGAAGTCCTTGATGCGCGGATATATGTTGTCAATGAAATATTTAACTCCTTTGTTTTGCAGGCCAACGCAGTTGAGCATTCCCGATGCTGTTTCGGCCATGCGGGGGTAGGGGTTGCCTTCGCGCGGGTTGAGGGTTGTGCCTTTCACCACTATGCCACCTAAGTCGCCTATGTTCACGAAGTCTGAGTATTCTTCCCCGTAGCCGAAGGTGCCTGAAGCTGTCATGACTGGGTTGCGGAGCATGAGGCCTTTGCCTAAGTCTATTGTCTGTTTTACCATAGCAGTCTGTTTATGTTGAATACGGGACCTTCCTTGCAAACGCACAGGTTGCCTTCTGTGGTGTTTTCCACGCAGCAGAGGCAAGCACCGAGGCCGCAGGCCATCTTGTTCTCGAGCGACACCTCGCACCATGTGCCTTTTTCACGGGCTTTCTGCATCACTGCTTTCATCATGGGCTTGGGGCCGCAGACATATATGTTGTCGAATGATTTCTCATCCCATACTGGATGCTGTGTGACGAATCCTTTTGTGCCGTGGCTGCCGTCTTCGGTGGTGGTCAGCACTGGGGCTGTCTTTTGGTATTCACCCATGCGGAGCAGGTCGCTCTGGCTTCGTCCGCCGAGGAGGAAAGAAACCCTGTGCCCTGCTTTGGCAAGTTCCTTGCCGAGGAGCAGGAGAGGGGCTGTGCCTATGCCTCCGCCTACGAGCAGGGTGTCGGCGTTGGTTTTTTCTGGCATGGTGAAGCCGTTGCCCAATGGCAAGACCATGTTTATCTTCGCACCAACCGGCATCTCTGCTATGTGGCGAGTGCCAGAGCCTACTTTCTGCACCAGCATTTCGATGCTGTTGGCTTTGGTATCTATATTGTGTATCGAGATAGGACGGCGCAGGTAAGTCGTCGGTGTTCCGTCCACGCGGAGTTGGGCGAACTGTCCCGGCTTGACGGTAGGTAGTTGGCTCTCGCTTTGCAGCAATAGCCACACCGACTTGCCATAGTCGGCTTTGTCGATGATGCTGAAATCGGATATTGTCTTCATTTCTGGTATGTTTGACTCGAGCCTTTTGACCCGTGTCAATTGATGTTGTTTTACAAAAAAAGCTGCCGAAAAGCAGCTCTTTTTTTACTGTTATTCTTTTGTTTCTTCTTTCTTTTCCTCTTTGGTAGTCTCGGTATAGTCGAGCAAGCCCTTGTCAGTCAGCATCTGGTACCATGCGAACACCTTGCGCATGTCGGAAATGTGAACTGCGTCGGGTTCGTAGTCGGGCATTGCCGTGCCGAATTTCTTCGAGATGACGTCAGGACTGTCTTTCTTGTAGTTGAAGTCCAAGGTGTCGCCAAGTGTGTTGTGTATCAAGGTGAAGACATCTTTTAGCATGCGGTCTTCCTCTGTCGAGAAAATTGAAATCTCTTCGAGTGACGATATTCTGTCGTTTGCGAAAACTGGTACGCATTTGCCGTCGGTCAGCGATTCAACTATTATTCTGCCAACTGCTTGTGACTTAATCTTGTATAAGCCTGGTTTGCCAGAAATGGCTACAATCTTACTTAAATCCATATTTTTTTCTGTTTGAAAAATCGGTGCAAAGTTAAGTTTTTCTCTCAAAAGTCAATGTGATGATGGAAAAAAATGTGTCAAGCTTTAGCGGAAATGACTGATGATTAAATGAGTATTGTAAATATAAGGTGACTTCTATAAATTCCACGATTTGTAAACATTTTCTTTTGAGGCTATTTTGAGTTTTTTTGCATGCTTTAGAATTTTCGTCGTTATCTTGCCGATTTTCACTCAGTTACAATGCCTGTATTGCTCCTTTGTTAAAATCAACAATCTGTCTGACAAAATCTTCAAAATCATTGCAAAGCAATTTTTAGAAGTCACCATAAGGTGATAATAAATAAGGCTAAGTAACTATGAAAATATAGGTTTGCAATCCAATGTGTTATGCTATGCTATGTTAGAAATGGCTTTCCGTCTGTCATTTGCCTCTACCTTGTAATACTATAAGTACTGTGTAAATCATAATCTTAACGTCGAGTGTTAGAGTGACGTTCTCGATATAGAGAATGTCGTACTTCAGACGCTCAATCATCTGGTCGACATTTTCAGCATAGCCGTATTTTACTTCACCCCAGCTTGTTATTCCTGGCCTAACCTTAAGTAGCATGCGGTAGTATGGGGCTCGCTCCATGATTTTGTCAATATAGTACTGACGTTCAGGACGATATCCTACTAATGACATGTCGCCTTTTAGCACATTGTAGAATTGTGGTATCTCGTCAAGGCGCACTTTTCTCATGAAACGCCCAAATGGGGTTATTCGAGGGTCGTTGTTGCTTGAGAGTTGTGGCCCGACATTTTCGGCGTCAACACGCATACTGCGGTATTTTATCATCTTGAAAGGCTTGCCGTTTTTGCCTATGCGCTCTTGCACGTAAAATACGGGACCTTCGGAAGTGGCTTTTACTATTATTGCGGTTATCAGGTATATGGGAGACCCAATCAAAAGCACAAGGGCCGACATCATAACATCGAATATGCGCTTGACCGATTGTTGCCAAGGCGACATCAATTCTGGAGTCACTTGTACTAACGGTGCATCCCAAATGGCTTGTTGTTTCACATTGCCGAAAACCAAGTCCTGCATGGCTGGTATTATCTTTACTACGGCATCGGTGCTGTCCATTACCGAAAGCAGAACGTTCAACGATTGCGTCTCGGACCTCTCAATGGCAATTATGACTTCCTCAACGTCGTATTTTTTGACGATGTCAACAATGTCGTTGTAGTTGCCAAGATGTTCCATATATTCGCCCAGCTTGTAGTGGTCCTTGTCGTAAACGTTCAGGAAACCGACAAAAAACTGCCCGGAAGGTTTCAACTGGGACCTTGTCTCGTTGTATATGTTTACTGCATTATCGTTGCTGCCTACGATAATTGTGTTGAAACGTATTCTGCCATCATGTATGCGTTTTATGATGTTTGATGTGATCAGTAGTCGTCCTGTGTATGTCAAGAAGAATTGTAGCAAGAGTAGAATCAGAAACGATGAATAATAGTCGTGGTATGAGGTTATGTGGTCGTCAAGTATAGTGGCGAAAAAGAGTGCTAATGAGCCAATCAGGGTGCAGATGAATGTTTGGTATAGCTCCTTTAGTCTTGATTTGTGGTAAACGTCACGATAGGCGCCGACAAGGGCATAAAATATTACCCATATTATAGGAATGGCTATCACGCCAATCCAAAAGTGCGGGTCGTTTAGCATTTGTGAAGCTTCGGTTGGAATGCCAAACCCTTTGTTTTCGCCTTTTTTGCGCAATATGCTGAATAATAACCATGTGATGACGGCTGTCAGCCAGTCAACGGCTAAATATAGATGTGAAAGGTTTTTCTTGTTTTTCATGGTGATAAAATGTCTGCATGGCTGTATCGTGTTTTTCTTTAGTAGTTGTAGGTGTCGCGATAGAGAAGCTTTAGGTTGTCAAGATAGAAATATTTTGTCTTGTCGCTATTGTTGGTGTAGCCAATGTAGATTTTGAAATAGTCGGCAGTTGGGTTGGCAACCACAATAGGGCCTATGTTGACATACATCTTTTTCCATAAGTTTTTTGGGATGTCATTTTCTCGATCTGTAGCAGCCAGACTAAGCAAGGGCCACTGTGTTATGGAATTGTCGATTGAATAGATGACACCTACGCTAAGGCTGTCGAAAGATGCTTTATAGTCTAATTCAAGCATACAGGCCGAGCCGGTTTTAGGCAGTGTGGTGAACTCGTTGAATGAAGCCAGTATGCATGATGTTGATTTGCCGCCAGGCAACACCACCTTGCCCGAGAATGATGAATAGTTCGACTTGTAGGCTTCGAGAGGGTCGTTGGTGCGCATGATGGTTGTGTCGCTTTGGGCTGTGGGTACTATCGACAAGGCTGCATTTTCGAAATCTTCCATCCATGCCACATGAATCGTATTGGCATCGTAATACTCAAAAGTGGGGGTTATGTGCTGTATGCTGTCCTCAATAAGGTCAAAATTTTCATAGTCTAAAGTCTTGAAGAATGGGTACCATGAACGTGTTGCGCTTATGCCGTTGACTTTGATGCCTGCACGTAGCGACAGCTTGTGCTTGCCGTTTTGAAGTATCGGCACTGTGGCTGGCAACTCAAAACAACCAAGTGTCTGGTCGTCAACATAGACCCAAATGTCGCTTATTGCATGTGTGTTTGCTCCTGTGGTGTAGTAGTTGGAAGCCAGGTAACATGTGTCGATATGAATGAAAGAAGGCACTGACTGCCCTTTGAATTTATGACAGCTTGGTAATGCTAATATAAGTGATATTGCGATGGCAAAAATAATTTTTCTCATGATAAAAAGATTTTTGAATTTAAACCGCAAATATAGCAAATTATTGTATGCACTTGCGCTTTTTTTGAAGTTTTGCGATGATGCAGGTCTTTTGAAGAACGAGTGTCTTTGTCTTTCACTAGAAGTTTTTAAGCCTTGATGCGTCGAACTTTATGAATAAGGCTAGCATTATTGTGAAAGCTAACATACTTGAACCTCCATAGCTGAGAAAAGGCAATGGTATGCCTATAACTGGCACCAACCCTATGGTCATACCTATGTTTATTGCGAAATGCATGAACATTATTCCTGCTATTGAATAGCCGTAAATCCTGCTTGTTTCAGCTCTCTGAATCTCGGCTCTAAAAATTATGCGGAGCAGAAGTGCCAGATAAAGCGAAACTAGTAAAAACGACCCTATGAAACCGTGTTCTTCTCCAATGGTGCAGAAGATAAAGTCGGTGTGCTGTTCGGGCACAAAGTCATATTTTGTCTGGGTGCCGTTAAGAAATCCCTTGCCGGAGAAACCTCCTGAGCCTATTGCAATCTTTGACTGGTGTACGTTGTATCCCGCACCTTTAAGGTCCTCGCGCATTCCCAAAAGTACTTCAATACGTTGTTGTTGGTGTGGCTGCAGTATGGAATTGAAAGCGAATGATGACACGAAAACGAATCCGAACATCATGGCAAAGACCAAAGCAAGTGTCATTATCTGTTTTCTATGGTTGGTAAAGAAGAATATGACGGCCATCAAAAGGAACAAGCTTCCAAGAATGATATACATCACTTTTTGTGACCATAGCAAGGAAAAGACAAACAGAGTTGCGGCTACCACTGCGGCAACTATCAACAGTCCGGCATGTGGCATGCCTTCGCGATAGAAGACAAATATGAACGACAGAAAAACGAGAGCCGATCCCGTGTCGTTTTGCAAAAGCACCAGTATTGCAGGCAGCATTACTATTATGAAAGAACTTATGATGGTTTTTGTCCTGGTAATGTCTGTATTTAGTTGGCCTAAATAATTAGACAAGAACAGGGCCGTTGCCAACTTGGCAAATTCTGATGGCTGTAACTTGACGCCGCCGCCTAACGCAATCCATGAGTTGGCTCCTTTCGTGACTGTTTTGACATATATGAGCATGCCAAATAATACAAGTATGGAGATGCCATATAAGAATGGTGACATGGCGTTATAGATTTTGGCGTCAGGAAGTAGTATAAGGAAACTTATAAGTGCAGAGGCTCCTATCCATAGAATTTGTTTCCCGTAAACCCTTGATGTGTCGAAAATACTGGGTGCAGCCTCATCGTAAACGGCTGAATAGATGTTTGTCCACCCAACTACCACTAAGGCCAACCAAAGAAAAACCATTAGCCAGTCAACTTTCCCTATTATGCTGTCTCTCGAATAGCTCATTTCTTTTTTGGTTTTATGGGGTAGTCTATTTTGCCTTCCATCATTCGTTTCTCGAGTTCTGGACGTTTTGTGTACCCACGTATGTATTTTTCCATCATCAAACTGGCTATCGGTGCAGCCCAACGAGAGCCGTATCCTCCGTTCTCGATAATAATCGACATCGCAATCTTGGGATTTTCCACAGGTGCGAAGGCAATGAATATGGAGTGGTCTTCACCATGTGGGTTCTGGGCAGTGCCAGTCTTGCCTCCAGATGATATGCTGTCAATGCGCGACCTGTGTGCTGTGCCATGAGCACCCTCAAATACATTGCGCATATCTTGTTTTATTATTTTACAGTATCTTGGCTCAATGCCAGTCTCAACACGTGTCGTCATGACTTCAGGGATAGGCGTGCCGTCTGCAAACGAGTTTATAAGGTGTGGCGGATAATAGTATCCCTCGTTGGCGACTATTGCCGCTATGTTGGCAAGTTGCAACGGTGTCACAAGCACTTCGCCTTGCCCGATGCCAAGTGAGCGTATGGTCAAGTGGTTCCAACGCCCTCCGTATATATGGTCGTAAAACTCGCGTGTGGGTATGTTGCCGGCAAGTTCAGACGGGATGTCGGTGTTGAACTTTTTGCCCAATCCCAATTTGTTAACCATAGAGACCCAATTCTCATAGCCTTTTTTGACGCCTCCATACTTTTTGTTGTTGATTGTAGCACGGAATGCTTCATAGAAATAGGGGTTGCAAGAGTTTTCAATGGCATTGGACAGGTCGGGCGACGAACCATGGGAGTGGGTGCATTTAATGGGTGTTGAGCCGCGGCCGCCGCAGTGGAATGTGGTTGATGGTACTATGCTTCCTGTTTGTAATGCCACCATGCCTATTACCATTTTGAATGTGGAACCCGGTGGGTATGTGCCGCTTACGGTACGGTTTATAAGAGGCTTGTCCTTGTCGTCAGCCAAAATAGCATAGTTCTTGCCGCGTTCGCGTCCCACTAACATGTTGGGGTCGTATGACGGGCTTGACACGAAGGCTAAAATTTGGCCTGTAGATGGCTCAATGGCCACTATTGAACCTTTCTTGCCCTGCATAAGGCTTTCGCCGTATGCCTGCAAATCAGCGTCTAATCCAAGGTTTATGTCTTTCCCCACAACAGGAAGAGTGTCAAGTGCACCATCCAGATAACTCCCCACTTCGCTATTGTTGACGTCAACCATGCTGATTTTCAATCCTTTTTTGCCGCGCAATTCGTTTTCATACGATTTCTCTATGCCCGATTTGCCCACATAGTCGCCAGCCTTATAATAGTTGTCCTTGTCAATTTGCTTTTGGTCAACCTCGCCGATGTCGCCCAGAGTGTGTGCTGCTATGGGCAAGGGATAGTGCCTTATGGTTCTGTTTTGGAAGTAGAATCCCGGAAATTTGTATATCACCTCAGCCACGTGAGCATAGTCTTCTTTCGATACTTGTGAAAGGAATACGGATGCTTTAATGCGTGAATAGTTTTTGGCTTTGTCCATTCGCTCGCAAAAGTTCTCAGGTGTTATGCGTAGAAGGTCGCATAACACCATGGTGTCAATTTGTTTGGCCTCGCGCGGTACGACCATAAGGTCATAAACAGCTTCGTTATAGACAAGAAGAGTGCCTTTTCTGTCGTAAACATTTCCGCGGGCAGGATAAAGTGTAATGTAACGCAAGACATTGTTGTCTGACGAGACCTTGTAGTCGGTGTCGAGAACTTGTAGCTTGAATAGGCGGATGACAAAAACAAGGCTTACCGACAAGAATATGCCGGCAATCACCCATTCTCGCGATTTGTACTTGTTGTTCCTACTCATACAGCTGCATCAGCTATGTCTTTTTGTCTTTAAGGTGTTTGATAATATCAAACTATTTGCAGGTTGTGTTTGGTTTGTTTTTTCTGAAATGGTCTGTGATGTCCTTGACGCGCCCGTCAGCCAACTTCTTTATCATCCGTTGGTTTGTGGTGGGAGAGTCCAAAGGCCCGTAGCGTGCATCGTATCGTCCTGTCTTGATGTAGTCAAAATGGCCAATAGGCACGTTTTGCGGCAACTCGTTGCAACCTGAATACCATCCAACGTGCAGGTTGTTGTGGCGTTGTTTCAGTTGGGATGCCAATTGAGCAACCTCGTTGGGAGCGGCGTCTCCCCCCATGAAGCAAACACATGTGATCGACGTCTTGTATTTTTGGACCAAAACGTCAAGCTCGTCAAAGTCAAGACACTTGCCAATGTCTTTCCATAGGTAAGGGCTGTGGCAGCCATCACAATGGTTAGGGCAATTTGATATGTTGATCGCAAGTGTTACTTCGTCGGGTATCTCCTGGAATACAATGTCGAAGTTGGCGTATTTTAGCATTTCTCCTCCATTTTTCCGTAGTAGCGACGCTTTGCTTCTTCTTGACGAGGTTCCGAGAAGTTGGAAACGCGTTTCAGATAGCCAATTATTCTGGTGAGATAATCCACATTCTTGCTGTGGCATACAGGGCACTCCCTAAGATGGCGCTTGTCGATATGCCCGCAGTCGTTGCAGATGGTGTTTGGTATGTTGAAGGTGAAGTAGTTGCAACCTTCGGTTGCGGCAACGCGTAGCAATTGCCGGTATTGTGCCTTGCTCAAATGTTCGTCAAGGTTAAGATGAAGTGCTGAGCCTCCTGTTAGGTGCTTGATGTATTTCTCTCCGTGAAGGCGGAACTTGTCAATCGGATTTGTGTTAGGGTCTTCAACGATGTAGAAATAGCTGTTGTAGCAGTCTCGTTTTACCTCATAACCGTCTTCCTTGTCCCACTTTGCATGTTTCACACCTACGTTTTCTGCAGGTATCATTTCGCAGTTGAACAAAAGTTCCTTAGTGCGGTATTTCTTGTTGTATTGTTCAATGAGGCCTAACACGTCGGATACGAAGTTCTGGTAGTCAGGGTTGTCGTTGATTGGCAACTTAAGGAATTCAGCCGCCTCGACGATGCCGTTTACGCCTATGGTAAGATATTGGCGTGACATAGCGATGAATCCGGCATCGAACAATGGCAGCATGCCTTTGCTTTGCAGTGCTTTTAGGTTCTCGTTGTATGCGGTTTGCACTTTATGGCACAAGTCAACCATCTCTTCAAGGAAGGTGAGATAGTGCATATTGTTCTTTATTGCATACTGAACACAGCGGTTGATGTTTATTGTAAGAACACTCTTCGATCCTGTCGATACGCCTCCGGCACCGAGTGTGTAACTGAAACCGTTGTCTTGTATTTCGTTGCGCAAACGGCAGCACGACGACAATGAGTCGGCATTGTCGCTCAAATATGTGAAGAATGAGTGGCCTTCGGCATACATCTCGGCAGTAAAGTCGCCCCATTCCTTGTCAATCACGTCACCGTCTTTGCTGAGAAGGGCCATCGTTTCGACAGGGAAAGTCAACACACAGCGTTGGCGTTCTGCATTGAACCATTTCATAAAGCGTTTTTGTAGCCACGAGAGTGATGGCCAATCAGGTCGTGAACCGTCGGGGAAATAGAAGTTGCCAAACAGCGACTCGAAATAATTCTTGTCGTAGTAAGCCACGTTCCAGAACACCGACTGGAAGTTTCGTGCTCCTGTAGGCTGGTTTATGGAATACACTATCTGCTCGAAGCAGTCGGTGATAACCTTGTCGATGGTGCGGTGTTTGTTTGACAGATCAACAACATCGTCGGCATGGGTGTAATAGTCTTGTCCGTACTCTTTCCCTATAAAATAGTTCATATACATCAAGAACTCGGGAGTGGCGCAGGCTCCTGATAGCATTGACGATACCATAAACACCATATTGATGAATCCCCCGCAGAACGATCTTAGGTTCGTTGGTGCCGTCGAGTTGCCACCTATGGGTTTTGTGCCTTCAAGCAACCAGGGGTACATCGTAATCGAGGCGCAGTAGTTGGCCAATGATGTCTCATCGTTTTTATAGATGAAGTGGTTGTTTAGATAATACAAATATTTGTCGGCAAGTTCTTTGCCATACATCTCTTTGATGCGGTCGGTCAGTATGCGGCGGTTTATGCGGATGAAGTTCGACTTGGGTAACTCGCCTATCAGTGTTGCTATGTTCTTGCGCTCGACGTTGGCGTTTGCGTCGTATTTTGAGCCAGTGGCAGCGTTTGACGCATCGCAATAGTTGCTCAGAAAGTCAATCTTCTCGCGTGTTTCGCGGTCTTCGCTGTGGCGTTGGCGATAGAGGATGTAATTCTTGGCCACCTTGTAATAGTCCTCAGCCATAAGAGCTGTTTCAACTTGGTCCTGAATCTCCTCCACGGTCATTCCGTTGTTGATGCGCACCTTGCTTAATATGGATGCCAACTCTTCCTCGGTTGCAAAACCTCCTGCAGCAAGGAAAGCCTTGCGGACGGCCGCCTTGATCTTTTCTACGGAGAAAGCCTCTTGACGACCGGTTCTCTTCTTGATATATAGTCCTTCCTGTGACATAAAATATAGAATTGTTATTGATTGTATTTCTGTTCGTTTACTGTTAAATCACACCATAACCCTGGCTACGAAGGCTTGCAGGCACCGTTGCAAGGCAGGTCTTCTGACTTGTTCTGTTCGAACACGCACCTTCACAAACTAAAAAGTCGGTGGTTGTGTGCCAAAAAGACGCACTCGCACATGGCTGAACTTGCAGCTACAGGCATAGTCTCTGATTTTCACAGAGTTCCCTTTCTGTCCTTTTTTTTGGAACTTTGCTTGCAAAAATATCAATTATTTTGACGCAAAAACAATTCCCAAGTCTAAATTTCAACTAAAGTTATCAACAGTGTTGTTGTCATATTATCAATTAGTTACGTTGGTTTTGTTGAGTGCTTGTATAATTGGCATACACCTAAATTGTATAATTAGGTGTCTCGTGGGTACAATGTCTAAGATGTTGGGGAAAATAATGGAACATTTCCAAGATTAATGTTTGATACGACTTTGACACTGTTCCATTTTTTTTCTTAATTTTGCGTCGTGTTCAAATATGCGAAAACGAATGCCGAATCAAAACATGCCTAATTCGCCCGCACGACTGGCATCGAACCGTTTCAAGAGCAATAAACTTGGAGTGGCTTCGGCTGTGTTTATTGTTGTAGTAGGTGTCATGGCACTTTTTGCCTATGCAATAATCCCCGACAGGACCAACAATGCCAATCGCCAGATTCTTGAGATCAGTACGCAGAAACCCGGTTTCAGCGTTGATGTGCTCATATTGCCGAAAGAAGTGGAGCACGAAAGGCAAAACATTCTTTCGACATTGTTGCACGGTCGCCCTGACGATTGCACCTATATGCCTTATGACAGCCTGAAAATAAGAAAAGACAGCACCTTGGTTTATTTGTTCAATCCGGAGCACAAGGGGGGGTGCCCTACACAAACCTTATGTAACACCGAATTGTGTGACATCGTTTTTGACGATGACGTGACGGCGCGGGAGTATATCCTAAAACATTGTTCCAAACATCAGCGTTTTTTGTTGGGAACAGACCAATTCGGACGTGATTTTTTCAGCCGTTTGGTTTTGGGCAGCCGCATTAGTTTTAGTGTTGGTTTCGTTGCTGTGATACTTAGTTTGTTTGTCGGTATAGTGATAGGAAGCTTAGGCGGTTTTTTCAGGGGTCGTGTCGATGATGCTGTTGTGTGGTTCGTCAATGTGGTTTGGTCCATACCTACAATGCTTCTTGTCATTGCCATTACCTTTGCCTTGGGCAAGGGTGTTACACAAATATTTATAGCCGTAGGCCTCACAATGTGGGTTGAGGTGGCCCGTATAGTCAGGGGGCAAATACTGTCGGTTCGGGAGAGTGCTTTTGTCGAGGCGGGCAAAGCATTGGGATTTAGTGATGCGAGGATTATATTCAGGCATATTTTGCCAAACATAATAGGTCCGCTTATCGTTGTTTCGGCGGCGAATTTTGCTTCGGCTATACTTCTTGAGGCGGGCTTGAGCTTTTTGGGTATAGGTGTGCAACCCCCAATGCCTTCGTGGGGTAGCATGATAAAGGAAAACTACGCTTTTATCATACTTGACGCCGCTTATCTTGCCATTTTGCCTGGCATTGCAATTATGTTGCTGGTTCTCGCTTTTATGCTTGTTGGCAACGCTTTGCGCGAAGCCTTGGACGTCAAGGCATAGAAAACATCTTGATGCCCCACCATATTCATGCTATTCCATTTCTTGTGTTTGGCGATAATATTCAACTGTGTTTAAAAAAGAATTGCCAAATTTGCTTGTCTTTCAAAAAAAAAACGTATATTTGCGGCCTCAAAAAGGGAAGTGAAATGCGGGTGTGGCGGAATTGGTAGACGCGCCAGACTTAGGATCTGGTACTTCACGGTGTAAGGGTTCGAGTCCCTTCATCCGCACCAAATTACAAAATCAGATTTAAATTGGTATAGTATGAATACAACTCAAACATCCAAAGGTGAAAACCTTATCTCCATCAAAGTTTCTGTAAGCAAATCAGACTACGAAAACAATGTTAACGAACAACTTAAGAAGTTACAGCGTAAAGCCAATATCCCTGGTTTTCGTGTGGGCAAGGTGCCGATGGGAATGATAAAGAGGATGTATGGCCCGAGTGTGCTTATTGAAGAAGTCAACAAACTTGTGTCTGACGGTATTAACAAACATATCGTCGATAACAAATTGAGCCTTATAGGCTACCCCTTGAATGACGAAGACCAAAAACAACCACAAGATATTGAGACAGCCGAAGAAATGGACTTCTTCTTTGAAGCAGCCCTCTGTCCCGAGATAAAAGCAGACCTGGGCTCGATGAAGATTGATTTTTCAAAGATAAAAGCGTCAGAAGAGGACGTTGACAAAACCATAGATAGCCTTATTGAGCGTAACCCCATAGTGACCAATCCTGAGAAAGTTGGCGAAGATGACAAGATTGAAGCCAAGGTGGCCGAAGCCGAAAACGGTGAGGAAGTGGAAGACGGATTCAAGAAAAATGTTTTTTTCAGCATGAGCCAGCTCAACGACGATGGTAAGAAACAAATCATGGACAAGGTGTCCGGCTCGGAGTTCATTTTCAACTTCGAAAAGGCAGCAGGCGAGAAAGAAACCAAAAAAATACTTGGCGAGGACGCACCCATCGATAGCGACTACAACATCATTATTGATGAGATTATTCACGAAGAGAAACCTGAACTCAACGAAGAGTTCTTCAACAAGATATTCCCTGGCCAGGATGTGAAGGACAACGACACTTTCCGTAACAAGGTAAAGGAAGAAATGGAAAAACAATTTGAGGCCGAAACCGACCCTATATTGTTCAACAAGATGGTTGACAAACTTGTCGATGACGTTGAGCTGAATATTCCAGTTGCATTTTTTAAGCGTTGGATCGTGGCAAACAGCGATGGCGAAGTTAAAGCTGATGATGTCGATAAGAACTTTGAAAACTATGCCAAAAGCATACGTTGGAAAATAATTGAGGACTCGATTGTGAAAGACAACCCTGACCTTGTTGTTGAGGACGAGGAGCTAAGGGAGTTTGTGGTTCGTCAGATATTCCCAGGTTCCGACCTTAACACTCTTGATGCCGACACTAAGGAACAAATATTGAAGATTGCTGATAGCTATCTTAAAAACGACAGCCAACAGAATCGTTTGCGCAACCAAATGGCCGACGTGAAGATGACACGCTTCCTTAAAGAGAAGATGGCCATCAACTACATGGACACCACTTATGAGGAATTTCTTAAAGAATTGAAAGCAGAGCCTAAAGCGTAACAAAACGCCACAAAAACTTATACTATGAACAACGAATTTCTTAAATACGCAACCAAACACATCGGATTGAACACCTTGGGCGTAGAACAATATATGTCGCGCATTAATAATGCGGGCTATATTTCACCAACGGTCATTGAGGAACGCCAGCTTAATGTGGCACAGATGGACGTTTTTTCACGCCTTATGATGGACCGTATCATTTTCTTGGGCACGGCAATCGACGATTATGTTTCAAACATCATTGAGGCACAACTACTTTTTCTTGAATCAACTGACTCAAAGCGTGACATAATGATATATCTCAACTCGCCCGGTGGAAGTGTTTATGCAGGGTTGGGTATTTATGACACCATGCAGTTCATCAGTCCTGATGTTAACACTATTTGTACTGGTATGGCAGCATCAATGGCAGCAGTGCTTCTTTGCGCAGGCACAACAGGCAAACGCTCTGCATTGCAACACTCGCGTGTCATGATCCATCAACCCATGGGTGGCGTCGAAGGACAGGCGACCGAGATTGAGATTACAGCCCGCGAAATACAGAAACTTAAGAAAGAACTTTATGAAATCATAGCCAGCCATTCCGGACAGACATACGACAAAGTATGGGCAGACTCTGACCGCGACTACTGGATGACCGCTGCTGAAGCCAAGGAATATGGCATGATTGACGAAGTCCTTGTAAAGAAACCTAATTCATGACAAAGAAAAATGAACGTTGCAGTTTCTGTGGACGTCAGTTGACGGGAGAACAATTTCTCACAAACGGACGTGACGCTTGTATCTGCGTGGACTGCCTCTTACAGGCTTTCAACATCATAGAAGGGGTGGACACCACTCCAAAAAGAAATTCAAATTCGGGCAAGCCTAAAGGCCAGTCCGAATTTGCTTTAAAAAAACCGACCGAAATAAAGGCTTTCCTGGATCAATATGTCATAGGACAAGATGAGGCCAAACGAACATTGGCTGTTGCCGTATATAATCATTACAAACGTATTGACCAGCCCAAGGATAGTGATGATGTCGAGATAGAGAAGTCGAATATAATCCTTGTTGGCGAGACCGGTACGGGCAAGACTCTTTTGGCACGCACCATAGCCAAAATGCTTAATGTCCCGTTTGCCATAGCCGACGCCACTGTTCTTACAGAAGCTGGCTATGTGGGAGAAGATGTTGAAAATATTCTTGTGAAACTGCTTCATGCCGCCGACTATGATGTCGCTGCCACCGAACGAGGCATTGTCTTCATAGATGAGATTGACAAGATAGCACGCAAGAGCGACAATCCCAGCATCACGCGTGACGTGTCGGGCGAGGGAGTCCAGCAGGCCATGCTGAAACTTTTGGAAGGCACTGTGGTTAACGTGCCGCCCGAGGGAGGCCGCAAGCACCCCGAACAGAAAATGATACCCATAAACACCAAAGACATCCTCTTTATAGCAGGAGGAGCTTTTGACGGTATCGACAAGATAATCGCTTCGCGCAAACGCACCAACGTGATAGGCTTTGGTGCCGACACCAAGGCTTTTGACAAGGACAATATGCTTCAGTATATTGCTCCAGTTGACCTCAAGAAGTTCGGTCTTATACCTGAGATAGTTGGCCGTTTGCCTATCGTAACCCACCTTGACCCACTCGACAAGGCCGCTTTGCGCCGCATACTCATTGAACCCAAGAACGCAATCGTTCGCCAGTTCAAGAAACTTTTTGACATGGACGGCATAAAGCTTGAGTTTGATGATGACGCACTTGATTTCGTTGTCGAAAAAGCAATAGAATTCAAGTTGGGTGCGCGTGGCCTTCGTTCCATAATCGAGGCCATACTGAATGACGCTATGTTTGAGATGCCCTCCGACATGAAAGCAAAAATACTGACAATCAGTAAATCGTATGCTGAAGAAAAACTGAACAAATCGGGCATGGCGAAGCTTCATGCAAACGACTGATGAGTTTGGCACAATCATTGCAATTCACTGTAACGAAGTCAAACCAATAAACAAAAAATGGTTATGAAAAGAATTGCAGCATACATTGCGTTGATAATGCTATTCACAACATCGGCATTTGCGCAGAACAAAGGAACTGTGAAACTCATAAGTTCTCGTTCCATATCAGAAAGCAGAGATGCAAGGATTGAAGAGAAGGGCAAACAGTTGAGCGAACTGACCGTAGCCTATGCCGTGATAGATGATAATGGCGATACTACCATAACTGTCAACTTGCCAGAGATGGACGTCTCACTTATGCTTCAATATCAGGAGATGCTCGACACGTACCACGGCCGTCGTCTAATCAACAATGTAAGAAAGGTATATCCTTATGCAAAAGAAGCCGGACGACTATTGGCACAATATGACAGCATCCTTGTGGATTTGCCCAGCAACAAGGCTCGTCGTCAACTGATGAAAAGCGCAGAAGACGATATAACCAACAAATACAGCAAGGAACTAAAGCAAATGACCTTCTCGCAAGGTGCGATACTCATACGCCTAATAGACAGGGAGACTGGAAACTCGTCATTCAAACTTGTACAAGCATTGCGAGGTAAGTTCCGAGCCGCCTTCTATCAAGGCTTCGCAAGACTTTGGGGCTACAACCTGAAAACACAATTCGATCCAACTGCCAATAAAGAAGACGCAAACATAGAGATTATCATAGCAATGATAGAAAACGGGTGGCTATAGGCCACTTTTTTTGTTGTCTTTGTCAGAAATTTGTACATGATATGGGAATGGGAAAATTTTTGCCTCAGACTTTGACACTTTCTCTCGGGTAAAATTTATTTACTTAATAGTCAATGCTTTGCTTATTTTGCGGTGCCCGTTTCGGGTGTCGCAAAACTAAAAAAGCGTCTTCTTGCTGCATGTTTGTGAAAAAGAAGCCTCCTCGGTCGGAGTCAACGACAGTGACAATGGCAAGAAAGTCCAAAGGGTCAACTATCTACGTCAGGACTTCTTGCAGCAACCGCAGAGGGTTGCATACATGGTTCTCCTGTCCGCTCAATCGGTTCAGTCCGTGTTCAGGAGAAGGACGGTTTGGTCTTGCTCTCGTGTTAGGCTGCCCTTTGATACTTCGGCAGGGTCAGCAACATCAGGCCCAGTGCGCAGGCTATGTGGTGGCTTTGCCTTTCACGGTTATGGCTTGGCAGGATACAGCAAGAATGAAGTAACTCCTCTTTGGCGAATCTTCGAGGCATTTGAGGAATATCTCATTTATGGCGGAATGCCTTTGGCTGTACTTGAATCAGAGGGGGGTAAAAACGAAAATACCTCAAAGGTTTGTTCAAGAATGTGTATATAAAGGACATAGTTGAGCGTTACAAGATAAAAGATAACGAAGTGTTGTCAGCCTTGGTAGATTCATTGTCTTCAGCAGTAGGTTCTCTAACAAACCCACACAATCTTGCCAATGCTGCCGGTTCTCTGATGCATCGTGGCATTTCAGACCATACTGTCAAAAACTATATAGACTATTTGGAAGATGCTTTTCTTTTTGTTGGTGCCAAGCGATACGATGTGAAAGGAAAGAAATATTTCGAAAACACCCAGAAATACTATGTCATGGACTTGGGGTTGCGGAATGCTCGCCTCAATTTCAGGCAACATGAACGTTCGCATCTGATGGAGAATCTGAATTTTATGGAACTCATTCGTAGAGGTTATAGTGTTGATGTGGGTGTGGTTGAGTTGACAAAAGTTATTGATGGCAAAAGGCAGAAGTCGCAATATGAGATTGATTTTGTGGTGAATACAGACAAAGAAAAGTTGTATGTCCAATCGGCTTTGAATGTGGAGGGCGAAGAAAAACGCAACCAGGAGACGTTGTCGTTGAAAAACTCCGGTGATTTTTTCAGAAAAATCGTAATTCTTGACGGCTCTGCCAAGGCGTGGGTTGACGATGAGGGCATAACCTACATGGGTGTTGTCCCCTTTTTGTTGAATGGTTTTGAGGGCATAATCCCAAAAACAATTTAATTTAATCAAAGGTCTGTCTGATTTGTGACTTAATAGGATGCGTAATGTGCCCCTGCTGTGTTTTTATGCCATTCACGGTTTTGTTATCGGCATCCAGGAACTGAAGGAACGGCACGATAATGTAGCGTTGGTGCAACCTATGCGTCTGTTCCATGTCGCTTTACATATTCATAGCTGTAAAGCAAACATCATGCAGGACATGCCAATTAGAAGATTGTTTTCGGTCAAACGCCACTCGTTTGAGTGTTTATTGCTATATTTGCACAATTGATAGAAATTGTGTGATGACAATAGAGCCCAGGGCATAGAAACCAGAAATGCTAATTGACCGAAAAGGGCAAGGCTTGTCTTGAACAATTGTCGAAAAATAAGTACTGTTATGAGATTGAGATGTTTTTTGCTTATAGTCCTTTTGCTGACGCAAGGTCTCGCCATCGCCCAGACCGAATCGAGGTCAGTGATGAACCCGGCATTGGTGACGGAGTTGCCCGAGATTGTAAAGGAGAGTTCGGGGTTGGCCTTTTATAATGGCAGGATATACACCCACAACGACAGCGGCAACGAGCCAATCATATATGTCATTGACACAGTCTCTTTCCAAATAGTGCAGAAAATAAAGCTTAAGGGTGCAAAAAACCACGATTGGGAGGACATTTGCTGCGATGGTACAACCTTGTATGTGGGCGACATTGGCAACAACAAAGGCAAACGAACGAACTTGAGTATATATATAGTCCTATTGTCGGAATTGCCCGAATCGAGCGATGTGGAGGTTGAGCCAGAAAAGATTGATTTTTATTTTGCCGACCAAACCGTTTTTGAATATAAAAAGCACCGACACGACTACGATTGCGAATCATTGATGGCAACAGGGTCGTATTTATATCTTTTCAGCAAGTGTTGGCATACCGGCACGTCGCGCATTTACAGGCTGGCAAAAACTCCCGGAAAACAAGTCGCGCAGGTGGTGAATTGGTTCAACCCCAATGGCCTTGTCACAGGTGCAGACTACGACAGCAAGAACAAGCGCATTGTCTTGACAGGTTATGTAAACAAGGTGTGGGAGCCTTTTGTTTATGTCATCAACAACTTTGACGAGGATAGTGTCAGTGCCGAAAACGGCATCCGCATCAGCCTGCCCAACCATATAGGATTCCAGACAGAGGGTGTTTGTTTCTATGACATTAACAAATGCTTCGTCTCGTCGGAAGAGACAAAGGTAAACAAGGCAAGCCTTTTCAGGATTGACTTGACAGGCTTTGTCGATAGGAAGGGAAAGAAAAAATAATTCGGAGGTATGAAAGTCACTTTATACAGAAATATTATAGCATTGTTGCTTCTGGTGTCGCATATAGGGTTTGCTAAGGCACAGAACAAGAAAGTGGAGGCATTGTTGGAATCGGCTCGTACAGCTTTCTACAACAGAAGTTTTGATGATGTGCTGCACTATGCTGACAAGGTGTTGCGTATCGACCCTAATTCGGCAGAGGCCTGGCTGATAAAGGGCGAGACGTGGATGAAGAAAGATAATGCGGCAATGGCTGCCGATGGTTTTGAACATTGCTTGAGCATTGATTCAAATTTCTATCCGTCTGCCGCAGTATCGCTGTCAAGATTGTATAACGGCATGATGCGATATGATGATGCCTTGCGGCTTGCTGTATGGTACAAAAACACGCAGTCGAAAAAAATAAGCGACCTTGACATGCTTATTGCCCAATACACATTCCGCTCCGAGGCTGTCAAGAATCCTGTAGGATTCGACCCGCAGAACCTTGGTAATGCCGTCAACAGCAATGCGGATGAATATGTAAATATGCTTCAGTTTGAAGGCAAGAACCTCATTTTCACCCGTCGAGAGGTTGCACCGCAAAATGGGCAACGACAGAAAGAGGGCTTGTGGATGGCACAAAAAGAAGGTGACAACTGGACGAATGCAAAGCCTTTCAAACTCGACTGGGAGTATAACGACAATATGGGAGCAGCTTTCATTTCAGCCGACGGCAAAAGCCTTTATTTCACTTTGTGCGGCGTAAATCCAAAAACGGGTTGCGACATCTACAAAACCATGTCAAAAGGTGGAGGTTGGGAGTATCCACAACTATTGGATGGCAAGATAAACTCATCGGCTTGGGACTCGCAGCCATGTCTCAGTGCCGATGGCGGCGAACTTTATTTTGTTTCTCGCAAGTCGGGCAATGCCGACATATATGTGTCGTATCGTTCTGCTGATGGCTCATGGCTGCCGGCACAGGCTCTTGATAGTACAATAAACACCCGGGGCAACGAGATGGTTCCGCTTCTTCATCCCGATGGACAAACTCTCTATTTCTCGTCTGACGGGCATGTTGGCATGGGTGGTTACGACATATTTATGAGCCGCAAGGGCGAAGACGGACGATGGCAGAAGCCTGTCAATCTTGGCTATCCCATCAATACAAGAGGTGACGAGATAAACTTCTTCGTCGCCGCCGATGGCAAGACAGCCTTTATTTCCTCACAACGGGAAGGTGGTATGGGAGGCTATGACATTTATACCTTTGAACTGCCCGAGGAAATCCGTTCCGACTCAGCTAATTATCTGTCAACCGTTGACGTGGCTGGACTGGCTCCTGGCGATGTCGTGGTATTGCAAAACATACAGTTTGAGTTCGACAAGTCGAACTTGACGAAAGACTCACAGAAAGGAATAGAGATTCTCACAAAATTCTTGCAGCGCAATCCCAACCTGAAAGTCGAACTGGCCGGCCATACCGACAACGTTGGCAGCGATAGCCGCAACCAGAAACTCTCTTACGAACGTGCCGAAGTGGTTCGCAAGGCACTCATTGCCAATGGTGTCGAGGCATCCAGACTAAGTGCAAAAGGCTATGGCGCAACAAAGCCATTGGCGCCTAACGACAGTGACGAACACCGTGCAATGAATAGAAGAACAGAAATGGTCGTAAATTATTAGATGAATAGATTATTGTATTTTTTGCTATTGCCACTTTGACTTCGGCTTGTAATAAACCTAAGAACCTGGCAGATGTCGTCTTTTTGGCATTAGGCGACTGTTTTAACTCATGTGAAGACACTGTTGACCTCGAAACAATTATATTTGGCCTTTTTATGGTGTCATTGGCGTGGATTTCCCTGGCTTGATGTGGTTTTGTAAAGTCGCAATTGGCAAAAACCTATTTTACGGTCGATATGTGACTTTGCATAGACGATACCAACCTTGACAATGCTTTAAGTCAGGCCTACATCGAGTTGATGCACACTGTCAGCTGGTGTTGTGGCTTTGAGTGTGTTGACATTTATGGAACTCGCAGGTAGGTAACTTCCTGACGCTTAGAGACAGGGTGAGATAGTGCAAAAAGTCTTGGGAACGCCGAATTCGAACCTGATTTCAAGATAGAATGATGTTGGAAGCATAAGAAGTGATGAAGAATGCTTATGTCTGATTGCAGATAAGCCGGACTGTAGTCAGTGTTTGAATCTGTACATAACAGTTAAATCATCCTTATCGGGTTGAGGCACATCCCAATAAGGAGGCTCGGCGCAGTCATTGTCATCGTTACTTTCCTCGTCATTGTCTTCGTCCTCCCAATGATGTTCTTCTTTCTGAGGCCCGTCTTTGCGATAGAAGAAGGCAAGCATAATACCTGTCAACAGCCCTGCCAGATGCCCCTGCCACGATATTTGCAGAGGTTCGGTAAATGCTGGGAACACACCCCACATGAAGCTGCCATAGAGAAAAATCATAATACCTTAATTCCGCAGATTATTCTTGATTTTTGGTTATTGAGAAATGACAAGCCGTTGTTAATAAATAACTTAGCAACGACTTGCATTTCTCAATAATTTCACCTATTTTTGTGCTGTGAAACCGTAAAAACGGGTGATATG
>JAZLGA010000057.1:0-39750 GCA_045616045.1 Bacteroidales bacterium
CAATAATTACTAACACACATACCTGTTTTTCCCTCGTATAATAAATCAATTTTTCAACAAAAAAAACGAGAAAAAAGTTTTTTTATTAACTTTTTTCTTCAGATTTTTGCAACCGAAAAAAATGAAGATAATGCTTTGTTCAAAGCATCAACTTCATGCAGGGCAAAACATATAAAACAAGAAACTGAATGGCACAATTGCCTCACATAGAAATTTGGAACAGATGTCTTGAGGTCTTTAAGGCCAATACTTCAGACACTGAGTTTGAGTATTGGTTTAAGCCCATTGTGCCTATCGAAATACGCAAAGACGAGATTGGTGAGATTCTTACGGTTCGTGTCTCTTCAAGATATTTTGCAGAACACCTTGACAAGAACTATCCAGAACTCATCAATTCAACAATAAAACGCTTCCTTGGTCCACAAGGCCGTCTTGAATATAGAGCAATTGTCATACAGCAAGAGGGTGGTACTATAACAGAGATTGGCGGTGCGTCACAACAGAGCTTGTTCAAGCCTCCAATCGAAGGTCCAAGCTCGCCATACGCCTTTCCTGGACTGAATAATGACACACAACTAAAGAAAGAATATTCATTCGACAATTTTGTAGTTGGCCAATGCAACCTTATTGCACGTGAAGTTGGTTTGAAAATATCACAAAGTCCTGGAACTACAGCGTTCAACCCGTTTTTCATTCACAGCAAGACCGGTTTGGGCAAGACACACCTTTGCCATGCCATAGGCCTTAACATAAAACAGCTTTACAACAGCAAAAGAGTGTATTATGTTCAGGCGGAGCAGTTTATAAACCAATATGTCAATGCTGCAAAGTCAAAACAAATTGAGGGATTTATCAAATTGTACCAAACCATTGATGTGCTTATTATAGACGACATACAATTTTTGGCCAACAAAGTCAAGACACAGGAGTCGTTCTACCACATATTCAACCATTTACGCCAGAACGACAAGCAGATTATCATGACTAGCGACAAGATGCCTTCAGAGATACAAGATATTGAAGAAAGGCTAATCTCGCGCTTCAAATGGGGTTGTACTGTAGAGCTTGGCATGCCCGATGCGCCAACAAGAGCCGCCATATTGGAAAAGAAATTGTCATCATTTGAAACAAAGCTGATACCCGATGACATAATAAAATATATGGCAGACAACATACACACCAATGTACGCGAACTAGAAGGCGTCTTGTACTCACTCATTGCTCAATCAACCATTCTAAAAGACGACATCAACTTTGATTTTGCCAAAAATATGATTGACAAGTTTGCCAAAAACACGGTCAAAGAGATTTCTGTTGCTCACGTTATAGACGTGGTTTGCGAATATTTTGGGACCACGTCCGAACTGCTTGCAGAAAAAAGCCGAAAACAAAATATTGTGCAGTCAAGACAGATTGCAATGTATTTCTCAAAAAAATACACCAAAGCAAGTCTAACCAACATAGGAAAACGGTGCGGCAACAAAGACCATGCCACTGTATCACATGCTGTCACTACCATTAACAACCGTATCGAAACCGACAAGCAGTTTAAAGCCATGATAAACGAAATAGAAAAGAAAATCCTGGCTTAGATTGACATAACAGACCAAACCAATGCAACTTGGCACATTATATCTTGTCCCTACCCTTTTGGGCAGCACAAATCCTGAGCAAGTAATACCGCAAGGCACACTCGACATTGTCAGACAACTTAAGAACTTTGTTGTTGAGAATACGCGCACTGCACGACGCATGCTGAGCCGCATGAAGATGGCCACACCTATTGACAACATTGAATTTGTGGAATTGGACAAACACAACAGCCGAGACCTTGATTTGATGACACATTTAGGTGCTTGTTTCAATGGCGAAGATGTTGGGCTAATGTCGGAAGCGGGTACTCCATGCGTTGCCGACCCTGGATCATTGGTTGTCGAACTAGCTCATTCAGCAGGCATCAAGGTGGTGCCGCTCACCGGTCCAAATGCAATGATACTTGCCCTTATGGCTTCCGGATTCAACGGACAGGCTTTCGCTTTCCACGGATACCTCCCAATAAAAAGTCCAGAACGGCAAAACTCCATAAAAGACCTTGAACGCCGCTCCACGACCTGCAACGAGACAGAGATTTTCATCGAGACTCCTTTCCGCAACAATGCCATGCTATCCGACCTGTGCAAGTTTTGCCATCCAAACACTCGTCTGTGCATAGCGCAAAACATCACATGCAGCGACGAACTTATAATCAGCCAGGACATAAGCCAATGGCGCAATTTTAAGGGAGACCTTAACAAAAAGCCAGCCGTTTTCATAATATATTGTGAACGCAAGTCTTTTTACAAGCACCATTAATTCCATTTTTCCAAAACGGAAGCCTTCCCTTGCTTCAACTTAATTTTGGCAGAACGACCATAGCAAAATGTTTTTGTTTTCATTTTTCACTATGCGTTCCACATAGCGCATGCCAGTGGTCGAAATTGTTACACACCCTTGACAACTGGGTGTATGCAAAGGTATGTATTTTTTATGTTTATGCAGGTCAACCCATGATGATGAATGAATAAGAAGTCCGCGAGCATAAGCGTTGCTGTTTTCCTTGTCCATACCCTGCAAGCGAAAGCTCCTCCTCAAACGAGACCCATGTTCATTGCGAAGCACCTCAAAGCGTCCCAATGAAGAACAATTGCTGTTTGCCTTATTGCTAAAATACGGTGTTGAGGCGGTATTGGCGAGGCCACTGCCGTGCATGCAAAGAGCCGTTCCCACAACCTTGTGTTCTGCAAAGTCCCATACAAAGAAACGTGGAGTGCCAGACGGCAAGGCGTAGTTAACAAAAAAACAATAGTTAGTGCTTAATCCGTGTTTGAAGGCATATTGTTCGGCTTCGTCAGACAACTCGGCTATATTTGCCGATTTAACGGCACTGTCGATTTTGTTTGCCCTAATGATGGCATATACAAGAGCAGCTATTAGTAGCAAAAGCAGAAAGATGCCACCTCCAATACTCCCTTTTCGATTTGTTGTAGCCTTTTTTTTGCGTTTTTTTTGTTTCGTGGAAGGGTTTTTACTGCTTTTCATGCTTTCATTGTTAGTATTCTAAGCGGAGGTTGTCTATCCAAAGGACATTGCCAAGTTCGCCAATAAAAGCTCCACAACTTCCTGAAGTGACGGACACAATGATATGTGTTACAGGAGTGTTTGGTGTTCCCCACTCGTCTTCATGTATAGGAACTATTTTGCCTTTGCTGTTTCGTGCATAAAGCATTGTATAACCTGACGAGCGAAGGCCCATATATGTTTCATAACCGGGATATACGGAACGGTCTCCGTAGAAAATTGGCATTCTGAAATCGGTTTCCCAACCATTTGTGGACTTGCCGATGTGATATATGGCAGTACCCACTCGTTTGGCGTGAATGTTGCCCTTTGAGTCCTCCCAACGGTTTTGGAGTATCACGACAACTTCCGAAGGATCGTAGCCTGGGAAAGTGGTGTGACGGAAAGTCGTTCCTTTGGTTAGGGTACCGGTGTTTTGTATGCGTGCCTTATAGTCCATAACAAAAGCCTTGGGACGTTTTTTGAAAGGAACACCCCAGTCCATATTGGCATAGGGGTCGCTCACTCCCTTTATTGGTTCTATCATTTCGCCAAGATATAGCGAACCGGCAGCAAGTACCTTTATATTAATTATGCCTGCGACCTTGCATGAGGCATAACTGGTCTCAAGTTTTGCACAAGTGCCAGAAGGCCCTTTTGCAGGTGTCACGTTGGTGCTTGTCTTTGTCATTCCTGCCACAACGGCATAGGCATTTGAACTAGCCCATTTTGTTTTTGAGTAATCGAAAGCCTCATTCTTGTTTATCGTGTCGTTTGGGCCGGGCAGATAAAGTGTCTTTACGTTACCGCCAAATATTTTCGATTCTTTTATGTAACGCACTGTCCATGTTTCAAAATCCGTATATGGGAGCAACTCATAGGTTTGTGCCGAGACATAACTTACACTCATAATTGTTGTAAGCAGCAAAATGTATTTGAGCACTTTCATATAAGGTGGGTTCTATAAATTAATTTCCAGTGATTTTGAGTCGGTTTTCGAGGAGATTGCTGCGCAGAAAGAGGGTACATAGCGGGCTATGCAACCGATTGATAAACAGCAAGATGCCGAAAAGCGGCCAAAAGTGAGGAAAAGAAATTTTGAATTTGCCATATCATTTGTATTTTATTTCGTTGAATTTATAGAACCCACCATAAATAAGAATTAAAAGCCTGCGTTGGGAAGACCAAAAGTCAAGCTATTTTAATTATTTGAATTTCTTCCATAAAATATTGACCAAGAAATCGGGAAGAATAGCTATCAATGGAGGAAGATAAATGTTCATGAAACCGGGGCTAACGATGCGTCTTTTACGGAACATTCCGTTTAAGGCCCGTTTAACAAGCCAATCGGCAGTGCCTATTATTCCAATGTTAACACCGAATTTCATCCATTTTTCGTTAAGCCCATAGAGCGGAGTGGCAATTGCACCCGGACAAACAGTTGTCATGCCGACATTATATGGTCTCATCTCGTATGACAAGGACTTGCCGAAACTTCTAAGATATGCTTTTGTGGCAGAATAAGTCGTTATGCCTGGACAAGGGAGTTTGGCAGCCATCGACGATACAGAAAGAATGAAACCACGTCCGCGTTGCTTCATGTCATTGCCAAACAAAATCATCATTCTTGTGGGGGTTATAACATGCAGCATATTCATCAAAGTCATGCGAGGTTCCATTTCGTGAGTCAATTCCTCAAAGAAGAACATTCCCGCATTGCTGACAAGGATGTCAACATCGATATTGTTGTCTTTGCAATAGTTGTGCAAATCTTCGGCGGCCTCCTGAGAAGCGAGGTTTTGGTAATGCGGGATTACTTTCACACCATATTTTTTTTGCAGTTCCTCGCTAGTATTCTGTAGGGCTTCCTCTTGGTTGCTCACCAAAAGCAAATCGCAGCCCGCTTCTGCCAGACGATCGGCATAGCGCAATCCCATTCCTGAACTGCCACCTGTAACCAAAGCGAGAGGGGTCTTGCCCCAGTCAGCCTTTATGTGGTCAATCTCTTTCTTGAACGATTTCATTTTCCTTCGTTTACTTTCTCCGCCTTATCTATCTCTCGTTGCAGATAAGCAGGCATATTGTCAACGCAATTGTGGCATTTCATGTTTAACGAATACATACGACCGATGCAGTAATTTGAGTGTTTGCAGCCACTACGTTCTATTTCGCCTGATTTGAGTTTGTTGACGAAGTCGGTATCGTGTATAAGTGCTCTTGCCATTTGCAGTGCAACAAATCCAGAGTCCAACACCTCTTCCATTTTTTGTTTTGAGACCATGCCACCAACATATATGAGAGGCATTTTCAGATTGGCTCTAAACACCTTTGCGTCATCAAGGAAATAAGCTTCCTTGTAAGGCACTGTAGGAATCACGATGCGACCGCCTATGTAAAGGCCGGCCTTTAGCCACCAGAACTTTTTCATATCCATATAGTGAGCCAATGTCTTGAGAGGCATTGCGCCACGCATAACTTCCATAGGAGCCTTGCTCACAAATCCAGCTGTAAGCACCAATGCATGAACACCCAAATTCTCAAGTTGCTGGCAGACTTTGATGCACTCTTCTTGTTGCATGCCGCTAGGGAAACCGTCATGCATGTTGACCTTAACAACAACAGCCATATCATCAGCGGCCACGCGCATCACCTCTTCCATAACCATGTTCATGAAACGCATTCTGTTTTCAAGGCTTCCCCCAAACTCATCCTTGCGGTGGTTGGTGTATGGTGAAAGGAACTGACTTATAAGATAGCCATGACCGGCATGAATCTCAACACAATCAAAACCAGCTTTACGTGCGAGTCCAACAGCTTTTCCAAAATCCTTGACCATTTCATGGATTTCGTCTTTATGCAGTTCGCGAGCAAAAGTGGGCGAATAGAGGTTGAATCCGCCTGATGCTCCTACAGGTTTGCAACCGCATGTGGCACGGTGTGTCATATTTCCACAGTGTCCAAGTTGTATTGATGCTTTTGCACCTTCAGCATGAATGGCATTTGTAAGACGTTTCAGTTCGGGTACGATCTTCTCACGCATCCAGAGTTGTCCGTCGAATGAAAGGCCTGATTGGGCTACAGCAGCATAAGCCACCGTGGTCATGCCGACGCCGCCACGCGACACAGCAACGTGATAGTCGTACAAATCTTGTGAAGGTTTGTTGCCGTATGCCATATTCTCAAAAGCCGCAGAGCGTATCACACGGTTACGCAGGGTGATGGGGCCTATCTGACAAGGTGTAAATATAGGTGATTCCATTTTTTCTTTGTTTAGATTGTTTTTAATAATATTATTTCAACGCTATCAATAAATGAATGGTATCATTCTTTTTACCTTCTTGGTGTTGAGTTCTTCGCCAAACTCCACTTTATAGTGGTCATAGATGCGAGCGGCACGTGGACCGAGATTTGCAAATGTCCAGAGTGCGAAAACAGCACCAGCCCAAGACCATGTGAGAACGGCAAAGCCGACCCATTCCATAAACTCACCAAAATAGTTGGCCGAGGTGACAAACTTGAAGAAACCCTCTTGGGGAAGGTAATGTTTGGTGTCGCCAGGCTTGCGGAGATTACGTATTATATCGTCCGACTGTATGTTGATATACATGCCTATGATAAACACAATGAAACCTATGATAAATTGTGGCGAAGCCAACCAGTCTTGCGGATAATAGTCTTCAGGTGACACGTAAAAAATCCAGCCGCCTTGCATAAAAGCGTTCAGTGTGTTGAACAAGACACCCATAAGAATTATGGCTATGGGCATCTGGCTCTTGCCTCTCATCTTAAACGGGAACACAAATGAACGCTGGAAATAATGCAGCTCAAAAAGGAACAGAAATGCAAGCCTTGTCAAGTCAAAGCGACGGGCCGAGAAAAACCATAATAGAATCATGGCGAAAAAAACCGGCGATTCCATCAATATCCAACCCAACTTGTTGTTGACAGTTGGCCCCCATTTTTTTGATATGAACTTTCCATATCCAGCATCGACAAAAAACAATGCTATAAACACAATAACGGCGATTGATGTCATCGTTATCAGAAATATGTTGAACATGTTTTGCATAGTATGATTTTAAGTGTGCAAATTTACAAAAACGAAAAATTAATTAGTCTTTTTTCAACATAAACGTTCTTTGTCTATACGAAATGCCAATAATAATAAACAAAAACCACTGTTTTTTAAATAATAACGCCAACAAGCCAAACAAACAACCAAAGAGCTTTTTTATCATTTGACAAAAAATAACTATATTTGCACCATAATTAAAAATCGACAAGACATGACAACAAATGGAGGATTTATATTAATAATAGTTGTAGCCGCAGTGGGTTTTTTTGTACAATGGCGTTTACGCTCAGCATTCAACAAATATGGCAAGGTGATGTCGCCTGGCGGTCTAACAGGAGCCCAAATTGCACAGAAAATGCTGCAAGACAACGGTATTTATGACGTAAATATAACAAGCATTGACGGTCAACTAACCGACCACTACAACCCCACCACGAAAGTGGTCAACTTAAGCAGAGATGTGTATGGCACGAACAGCATATCGGCAGCGGCCGTTGCTGCTCACGAATGTGGGCATGCAGTACAGCACAAGGAAGGCTATGCGCCATTGAGACTCAGGTCAAAATTGGTGCCCATGGTCAACATATCGTCATCATTGTCACAGGTGGTCATTATTGTCGGCTTGCTTCTGATGAACCTTACTCCATTACTGTTTTGGGTAGGCATAGCAATGTTTGCCACGGTGTTTTTGTTCAGCGTTGTGACCCTTCCCGTTGAATTCAACGCTTCACGACGCGCCCTACAGTGGTTGGAGGCAACCGGAACCCTTAACAACAACGAATTAGGCCAAGCCAAAGAAGCACTTGGTTGGGCAGCATCGACATACGTTATTGCAGCATTGTCGTCACTAGCTTCTTTGATATATTACATAAGCATAGGGAACAGGCGATAATCAGGCTAATTGGGGCAAAGTCTTTTCAGCTCAACATATTGACGGCCTTTCTAACTGCGTCCACAAAAGCATCTACTTCCTCGAGAGTGTTGTAAACAGCAAACGAGGCTCTTACTGTGGCTGGTATGCCAAAACGTGTCATAACAGGTTCGGCACAGTGATGTCCAGTACGGACCGCAACGCCCAATTTGTCAATTATCATACCCATATCGTATGGATGAATGCCGTCAACTATGAACGACACAAGCCCGCTGCGCCGTGAAGCCTCGCCTACAAAACGAAGTCCTTCAATGTCGGACAGCCCGCTTATGGCTCTTTGCAAAAGAGAGTTTTCGTGTCTTTCAGCCTCCTCTCTGTCAAGACTCAGGATGAACTGAACTGCGCTTTCCAAGCCTAAAGCAGCGCCAACGTTTGGCGTACCAGCCTCAAACTTAAATGGCAACACGTTGAAAGAGGTCTTTTCGAAACTTACACTATCGACCATCTCGCCTCCATATTGGTATGGTGGCAGTTTCTCCATCCATTCAGACTTGCCATATAACACACCTATTCCCATAGGTGCATACATTTTATGGCCAGAGAAAGCCAAAAAGTCGCAACATATATCTTTAACATCCACTTTATGATGTGCAACAGACTGTGCCGCATCAATCAGGACGGGAATGCCATGTGAATGGGCCATCTCTGTCATCTGTTTTACAGGATTCATAGTACCCAAAACATTTGAGACATGGGCAATGGCGACAAGTTTAGGCTTTTGTTTCAGCAAATCGCCATAAGCATCAATATCCACTTCGCCATTATCGGTTATTGGAGCGACAAGCAACTGTCCGTGTTTTTGAGAAACCATCTGTTGCCAAGGCACCATGTTTGAATGGTGCTCCATAGCGGTGACTAGAATTTTGTCGCCTTCGGCAACAAATTCACGCCCAAACGATGATGCCAAAAGATTGACAGACTCTGTTGTGCCGCGTGTGAATATTATTTCACTACTTTTCTCGGCATTGACGAAACCCGCTACAGTACGGCGAGCGTTTTCGTATGCCTCCGTAGCCTTTTGGCTAAGATAATGCACTCCACGATGTATGTTGCAATTTTCGTTAAGATAATAGTCTCTTTCACGTTCGATAACACATAAAGGTTTCTGGGTGGTGGCGGCATTGTCCAAATAGACCAGTTTTTTCCCATAAACTTCCTGGTCAAGCAAAGGAAACTGACTTCGTATTTCGTTGACTGTAAAACTCATATCTTGCTATAATCAATATCGAAATTATATTCTTTAGGTTTGGAGCAGCGCAACACGCAGGTCTCGCAACTGGAAAGCTCGCCTCTTAGGCGACGTTTTATCATGTCATCGATTTGTTCACGCAAATCATTGTTGTTGATATGATTGCTTATCTCTGCCGCAAAAGCATACATCAGCAACATCCGCACGTTTGCCTTGCTTATTCCACGCTGGCGCATATAGAACATAGCCTCCTGGTCAAGTTGGCCGGTCGATGTTCCGTGCGAGCACTTGACATCGTCGGCATAAATCTCGAGAAAAGGGCGGGAATTTATTTTTGCCGTGGGTGTCAAGATGATGTTGCTGTTGTTTTGTCGTGCATCGGTCTTTTGCGCATCAGGAGCGACATAGACATGCCCATTGAAAACGGCAGTGGCATCGTTGTCGAGAATACCTTTAAAAAGTTCTTCGCTTGTACAATTGGCAACATTATGATTTACTTTTAGATAATTCTCAACATGCTGTTTCTTGTCGACAAGATAAAGTCCATAAGCCCTGAACTCGGCAGCTTTTCCATCAAGATTGACAGTGATGTTATTTTTAATGTCGCCTCCGTTGAACGAGATGATAACTATTGACATATTGCTGTATGCCGATTGAACAACATTTATGTTTCGGCAAATCTTTGCGTTATCGTTCACATTTTGAATCAGATAAAGTTGCAAAGAGGCATTTTCGGCAAGTTCTATGGTCAGACTGGTCTCATCGTTGGTATGGCTGTCGTCGTCATACTCGATAATCTGGCGGCACTGGTTTTGGTCAAGAATGAGTTGGTTGTCCATAATCACAATTCTTTAATCCATTCGTAACCCTTTTCTTCCAGTTCAAGTGCGAGATTCTTGCCTCCGGTCTTGACAATTCGGCCATCATACATGACATGCACGAAATCAGGCACGATGTAATCGAGCAGACGCTGATAGTGAGTGATGACAACAAACGCATTATCAGGACGATGCAACTGATTGACACCATTGGCCACGATGCGAAGTGCATCAATGTCGAGGCCTGAATCGGTTTCGTCGAGGATGGCGAGGCTTGGCTCAAGCATGGCCATCTGGAAGATTTCGTTCTTCTTCTTTTCGCCACCCGAAAAACCTACGTTGACAAAACGGTTTTGCAGCTTTTCGGTGATTTCCACCATCGCCTGCTTTTCCTTCATCATCTTCATGAATTCCATGGTTGACAAGGCCGGCAGTCCGTTGTATTCGCGCTTGGAGTTGACGGCTGTACGCATGAAATTCTGGATGCTCACGCCCGGAATCTCGACCGGATACTGAAAACTCAAGAAAATGCCCAAGTTGGCGCGTTCTTCAGGAGCCATGCCGACAATGTTTTTACCTTTGTACCATATTTCACCTTCGGTTATATCGTAACCCTCGCGGCCCGTGACTGCAGCAGCCCATGTGCTCTTGCCCGTTCCGTTAGGTCCCATGATGGCGTGGATTTCGCCTTCGTTAATGCCCAGATTGAAACCCTTCAGGATTTCCTTACCCCCTACTGAGACATGTAGATTTTTGATATTTAATAACATAATTGCAGAATATCTAAAATTACAATTCAAAAAAAATACTATTCTATTCAGATTTCTTGTTTCTGGAATTATACATAACAAGTTTTTCCCAATCAATTTCTCCATTCATTTTACAGAAATCATTGATAAACTGTTTGGTAAATAAATTAATCATTTGTGCATAACGCTTTTGAAATTCTTCGTTACGTTCCTTTGCTTGAGCCGATAGAGGTTCAATAATATCCAAATATAACGATTTTTCACCAGAAATAAAGTACCAAAAATCCTGTCCACAATACTTCATGTATTCTCCTTTGTCTGGTGAATTTTCAATGCCATAGCAACACCCATTAACAGCTTCAATCACAAGTTGGGAATTGCTTGTTCGAAGTGTGCGTTTCGCCGATTTAAAATCTTCTTTAAGTTTATTAACCTGACTAATATTTCCCCAATTTGGATCAGACTTAATGGAAACCAAATACCGGATTCCATTTTTATCAAATTCTAAATCCACACCTTTTGCTGACGACTTGAATCCTTGATAGACTTGTTGATTTACGAAAATAGCCAAGCCTTCCAGCCAATCACCAAAAATCGTCTCTTCAGCCGATGATATAAAAGCATCTACCAATGATTTCACAATATCATGGGCTATTACACAATATTTTGCCTTGAAAAGATATGGATTCTTTTTTTTCAGAATGGTATTCAACTTTAAACTTTCAACTTTTTTGATACGTTTTTTGTGGAAATCATCAATATTTTGCTCCACATAATTCTTTACTTGGTCAATTAGATTCTGTTCCATAGCACGCTGAGGGTTCAAAAAGAAGCCATTCAGTAGGACGAAGGCGTTCTTTAATTTGTTGATAATAATCTTGTTTAATTTCTATTCCAATACTATTCCTATGAAGTCGTTGTGCCACAACATTTGTCGTACAACTTCCTGCAAAAGGATCTAATACCAAATCACCTTCTTTGGTGAACAATTTGATAAACCATTCTGGCAAAGCTTTCGGAAAAGCTGCACTATAATTCTTGTTACTACATTCTGTAGCCAAATGTAAGACATTAGTAGGATAAGCCATTTCCCTTCCTTCCCAATTTGAAATGTTTTTCCCAAAGCCACTACCTACTTTTGAATTATCACGTATTCTATCCGTCTCACTTAAATTCCTTAATCGGGTTTTCGCCCAATCTCCGGTAGGTACCATAACTTCTTCCTGATACATATTAAAATGCTTACTCTTGTTAAACTGCAACAATCTTTCCCATGCATCGCGAAAACGATTAGGCCATTTCCCTGGATAGCAGTTCTTTTTGTGCCAGATGAACTCTTCTGTCCATAGCCAACCTTGTTTTCGCATCTCTAAAATTAGTTCAATCACATAGGTACTTCTTTCTCCATCCAAAACTTTTTCCTTTATATTCAAGATAAAAGTTCCCGTTGGCTTCAGCACTCTCAATAATTCTTTGGATATTGGCAAAAACCACTCCACATATTGGCTAACAGGAATACCGCCATATGTATCTTTCCTTTGGTCAGCGTATGGAGGTGATGTCACAATCAGGTCCACTGAATTGTCTTCCAATTGCTTCAGCTTTTCCGCACAATCTCCAAGGATAATATCTGCAAAGACTTCTCTCATATACTCAACATTTGATTCAAAAGAAAAATTCTATCCGACGCTTCCTTCCAAAGTGATGGCCAACAGTTTTTGTGCTTCAACGGCAAATTCCATCGGCAATTTGTTCAGCACATCCTTAGCATAACCATTGACAATGAGGCTGATAGCCTTTTCCGTTGGGATGCCGCGTTGCTGACAATAGAAGAGTTGGTCTTCCGAAATCTTCGAAGTCGTAGCCTCGTGTTCCAAGATGCTGGAATCGTTGCCGCATTGCACATACGGCCAAGTGTGCGCACCGCATTTATCGCCCAAAAGCAACGAATCGCATTGGGAATAGTTGCGCGAATTGACGGCCTTTGGCGCCACTCTCACCAAGCCACGGTAGCTATTTTGGCTGTGACCTGCCGAAATGCCTTTTGAAATAATCGTACTGCGCGTGTTTTTGCCCAAATGAATCATCTTGGTGCCCGTATCGGCCTGCTGGTAATTGTTGGTCACGGCAACCGAATAAAACTCACCGATAGGATTGTCGCCCATCAGCACGCAGCCCGGATATTTCCAAGTGATGGCTGAACCCGTTTCGACTTGCGTCCAAGAAATCTTGGAACGGTCGCCACGGCAGAGGCCACGTTTCGTCACCAAGTTATAGACACCGCCTTTGCCGTTCTTATCGCCCGGATACCAGTTCTGCACGGTGGAATATTTGACTTCAGCGTCAGTTTCGGCTATTATTTCCACGATGGCGGCATGAAGTTGGTTCTCGTCACGCTGCGGAGCGGTACAGCCTTCCATATAACTAACGTAGGCACCTTCGTCAGCAACGATAAGGGTTCTTTCAAACTGTCCTGTATTGGCAGCGTTGATGCGGAAATAGGTTGACAATTCAAGAGGGCAACGCACTCCTTTGGGTATGTAGCAAAAAGAGCCATCGCTGAAAACGGCGGAGTTCAGGGCTGCAAAGAAATTATCGGTGTAAGGCACGACCTTGCCCAGATATTGCTGAACCAAATCAGGATGCAGCTTGACGGCCTCGCTGAACGACATGAAAATGACGCCATGCTTGGCGAGCGTTTCCTGGAAAGTCGTCTTCACCGAAGTGCTGTCCATGACAGCATCGACGGCCACGCCCGAAAGCTTCTTCTGCTCGTTCAACGAAATGCCCAACTTATCAAAAGTGGCCAGCAACTCAGGGTCAACCTCATCGAGGCTCTGCTTTTCCTGGCGTTTGCGCGGAGCGGCATAATAAATAATGTCTTGATAATCAATTTCAGGCAAGTCGAGATGGCCCCAGTTGGGTTGTTTCAGCGTTTGCCAATGGCGGAACGCCTTCAAGCGAAATTCCAAGAGCCATTCAGGTTCTTCCTTTTTCGCCGAAATCAGCCGAACAATGTCTTCATTCAGACCTTTCGGGACGAAATCGGTCTCAATATCAGTCACAAAACCAAACTCATAGTCCTTGTTTGTGAGCTCGTTAATGATATTATCTTTTGGATTTGACTCCATGATGTCTTAATTAAGAAAGATTTTATATTAGGCGGCAAAGATACGAAATAATGCAGTGCTGACTGCCATTAATTGACTTTTTTTCAGCAACGCAAATCAAATGCGGCACCGGCAAACCTCTACAGGCAAAACGTCATATACGGCGGCAGACTTATAACGTTTTCACGTTGCAAGAAGTTCTTTGGATGGATGGCAAAGTTATCTCCCACACGTTCATGGAACTTCTCCGTAAATCGCTCCAACGAAGTGGTGGAATATCGCTCCGTTGATTTCACCTCGACTGGAAAAACCTTGTATTTCAGCTTGCTGTTGTTGGAAATCAGGAAGTCTATCTCAATATCGTTGCGGTGCTTTTGATCATTGTATTGGGTGAAGAAATACAACTTGTGTCCAGCCGCGACCAACATTTGTGCAATGACATTTTCGTACAACATCCCTTCGTTGAGCGACAACTTTCCATGCAGGATTTCACGATACAACTCGCCATCGGAAACATCGTTTTCGCTGAAAGCATGGCTGACCAAAAGCCCCGTGTCCCCCATATAGCATTTTACATAGGTGCGGTCCTCGTTGATGGAAAGCCCGAAATTGGGGTCGGAACAATTGAAACACACGTTGGCCATCATCGAATCGGCAATCCAAAAGAAAGTGTCCTCGTATTGCATCATGTCGGAACCTTGCACTATCTTATTGAAAACCACTCTCTTCTCATGCTTTGAAAGCAATCTAGGAATCTGATCATAGATAGCCAGCACCTTCGAACGGTATTGGCTCCCGATTTTCATAATGTCCTCCCGATAAAGCCGCAAAATGTCACGCTTTTCTTCATCACATGCAGTGAAATCTCTGCCATTATCCAAATAGGCTGACAATGGCTTAGGCATTCCTCCGACAAGCATGTATTGACGGAAAAGCAACATGGCCTTTCGGTGCAAATCGGCGGTCAAAGGGCGCTTTTTCTCAAAGCACAATTTAATGTAATCAACGAGCTGTTCTTCACCGAAAGCCCAACAGAATTCCTCAAAATCAAGCGGATACATCCTTATGCAACGCTCTTCCGAAGGAATCACGATGCCGGCGACATTCTCATGGATGGAAATCAACGAACCGGTTTCAATATAATCGTAGCGGCCATCCTTAACCAAATATTTCACAGCTTCACGCGCACGCGGATATTTCTGGACTTCATCAAAAATGATAAGCGACTCCCTTTCGTGCAATTTCACCTTGAACTCGCTGGAAATGAGCATGAAAAAAGTGTCAAGATCGTTGAGATTATGCTCAAAGGCCTCTTTTACAACATCGCGAGCTTCAGCGAAATCAATGAGAATGTACGTTTTGTACTCGTTTTTAGCGAATTCTTCAACAATGGTTGACTTGCCTATTCGCCTCGCTCCTTCGATGAGCAAAGCCTTCTGTCCGCCTGTTCTTTTCCATTCCAAGAATTTTTATATGCTTTTCTTTTGAATATCATTGTTTTACAATTATATTTCCGATAGTACGCAGGTGCAAAGATATATATATATTTCCGATAATGCGCATACATGACTATATCTGAAAATCCGACAGTGCGCAGGTATCGAGCTTTTTTAGGACAAAATCCCACTTAAAAATCCACCTTATCTTTTGGGATTTGCGGAAATTCTGCTATTTTTGCAGCAGAATAACGAATCATTGATGCAAAAGAGAAATCGCAAAAAAGGCGTCTGGTTTTATGCAAGCAGGCTATTAATCTGCATTGCTATTGTCATTCTATTGCCTTTCCTGTTAGTCTATTTAGCCGTACCGGCATATCAGTTTGAAGAGCCAAAGCCATTTTATGGCGAACACCTTTATAATCCATACCAGAATATCAATCCCGACCAATGGAAGAAATTCAATTTCCATTGCCATTCGCGAGAATTCCTTGGTCTGACCAACGGTCGCCTCAGTAAAGAGAACACCATAGACAGTGTATATTCCGTTTTGGGTTATGACCATGCCGGCATCTCGAATTATATGAGCATCAACACACACAACAATGACAAAACCGACTACATTCCTGCATACGAACATGGCTACGGTCTTATTCGCAAGACCCACCAACTATGTTTGGGGGCATCGAAAGTTAACGTGATTGACTTCCCTTTCATGCAAAATCTTGAGATGAAGCAGCATTCGTTAAACAGATTGCGCAAAACATCTCGCTTTGTCGTGCCAGTCCACGCCTCATTTACAAACGGATACAGAGCCAAGGACATGAAATACCTCAGCAACTACCGTCTTCTTGAAATCCTAAACCCATACGGCAAAGCGATAGAGCATTGGGATGTGGCTCTTTCAAACGGACATCGTGTCTATGCCATTGGTAACGACGACAGTCACAATGTCAACAATCCGCATGAATTGTGCCTTAATATGACTGTTGTCAATGCCACATTACAATCCGACAGCATTTATGACGCTCTGGAGCGAGGACGAAGTTACGCTGTTGAACTAGACAACTACTACCACTACTCACTCAGCATCGACGAGAAAGCCGAACGCCTAAAAAATCTTCCACGACTCACATTGGCCAAATTGTCGGGTGACACACTGACAATAAGCACATCGGCAAAAATGATAGACACGGTAAGGTTTATTGGCCAAGATGGAAAAACACTTGCGACCCAAACAAGAGTTGACACTGCACGATATGTAATTACCGACAAGGACACATACGTCAGGACAGAGCTTGTATTCAAGCAAGGCAGACATCTATACCTAAATCCTGTCACCCGTCACGCCACCCCAGTGCCTGCAGACCGTCGCTTGGACAGCATAAACAAGCCTCGCACCTATATGACACGCTTCATATATATTGTTGCTTTCATGGCCATGGCTTACTATCTTGTCAAAAGGATAAAAAACAAAAACACCACTTCTGACGATGAAAACAGTCAATAATGACATAAAAAGGCCACTCGTTATCCTTCTGGCAGTTAGTTTCTTGCTTCGCTTGTTTGCAGCAGCCTTTGTCGAGTTTGGCAACGATGAAGTCTATTATTGGACATACGCCCTATATCCGGACTTGAGCCATTTCGACCATCCACCCATGGTTGGGTTCTTCATACAATTGTTTAGTCTCGACTTACTGTTCGACAGCGAGTTGTTTATACGCCTCTCGTCGGTAGTCCTTATGACATTGGACACTTACTTGATATACCTCATTGGCAAGGAAGCGAAAGACGATGTGACAGGCCTGTATGCTGCAATGCTTTATACCGGTTCGATTTACGCATTCGTCATAACAGGCATATTCATCATGCCGGACACCCCCTTGAGCGTGTTTTGGCTTCTGTCAACCATCTTTGCCATACGCTGGCTGCGAAACGACAATCCTGACAAAAAACACATTCTCCTGACAGGGTTGTTTACAGGCTTGGCTTTTTTGTCAAAATACACTGGCGTGTTCATTTGGGTCGGAATAGGCATTTACATATTGTTTTTTGACAGAAAAAAACTAAAAGACAAATGGCTGTATGCTTCTATTCTGATTACTGTAACATTAACCATGCCCGTAGTGTTTTGGAACTTTAAGAATGACTTTGCCAGTTTTGGTTTCCATAGCGACAGGATAAGTATTTTCGGTAAGCCGGACCTAACACATTTAGGCACTGAAATAGGCGGCGAAATACTATACAACAATCCCATAAATTTCGTTTTGTCAATCATAGCACTGGTGATGTTTTTCAAAGGGAAACTCGGTGGTAGCGATGTCGTCAAGAGACTTGTGGTAAGCACAGCCTTGCCCTTAATACTTACTTTTTGGTTTTTTGCCCTTACCCGCCCCACCCTTCCACATTGGAAATCCCCTGCCTTCAACCAGACTTTCGTATTAATTGCAATAATGCTTAACAAAGGTACTGACAAGCAATTGCTTCCAAAACCGATAATAGCGTCCGTGGCACTTATGGCAATGGTTTTGATTTTGGGCATTGCCGAAATAAAGACAGGATTCATACCACTTGACAAGCATACCGAAACTGAAAAATCAGGCCGTGACGACTTCACCCTTGACATGTATGGTTGGGAAAAACTCGGCAAGGAATTCGCCAAAACCAGGGAAAAAGCAATAACGAAGGGTGAAATGACAGCTGACTGCGGACTTGTGTCCCACAAATGGTTTCCACTTGCCAATCTCGATTATTATGTGGCGCGGCCTCTTGAAATGAAAGCATACGGACTTGGCAATATGGAAGACATACACAAATATTATTGGATAAACGACGAGCGCGGCGGACTTGAATCAGGTGCCAACTATTGGTACATAACCGACAGCCATTATTATAACGACCCTTTCATGGTCTTTGAAGGATATTTTGAAGAAATCACGCTGGTTGACACAATAAGCATAGAACGTTGTGGCAAGCCTTGCAAAAACAACTTTGTCTATACTTGCAAGGGTTTGAAAAAGCTACCACAAAATGCAAACAACAAATGAAAACACACTAAAAATTGCTCATATTTGCCTTTAACAACAACAGCGATTGCCGATACATATCACGGTTGAAACGAGCCAAGTTACGATGCGAATTCAGATGTTTTCGGTATGATATTTCACCAAACCGCTGACAGGTTGCCTAATAATGTCACAAACAGTCAGGTTTTTGTCTTTAGCACATGCAAGTAACACATCCTTAAAATAATAGGCAACCGAACCCACAAAACCAACATTTCCAACATTGCCACCAAGAGCCAACACATGATAATCGATGAATTTTGAAAATGAATCATGACACAATCCGTAAACATATTCATTTTCAACATTTTGTTCTGCAAACTTGGCAAAAGACGCCAAAAAAGCAGAAGGCGACTCTTTTTTATAAACACTATCTATAACCACATCACGCGTAATTTGATATTGCTCTGTGAACTTCTCTCTCAATTCATGCGGCATGATGCCATAAAAATAATCGTGCAACAAACTTTTTCCAATACATGCCCCACCGCCTTCGTCGCCAAGGATATAGCCAAGTGACACAGCCTGACTTATAATCTTTTCGCCGTCATAGAGACATGCGTTCGAACCTGTTCCCAAAATGCAAGCAACACCTTTTTGTTTGCCCAAAACCGCATGGGCAGCAGCCATAAGGTCGTGTGTAACATTAATCTCAGCATTGCCCCACACCATTTGCAAAACTCCACGCACTATTGAGCAGTTATGTTCGTTGCCACAACCTGTGCCATAGTAAAACACCTTCCCTACATCCAACTTGAAATTGCCATCGAGTTTGGTTTGCAGTTCATCAATCAACTCGCTCACATTGTTGTAATTTGGATTAAATCCCTTGGTGTCACACATTGATATTTTCCCGTCACAGTCTATCAAGACCCATTGTGTTTTTGTGCTTCCGGCATCGGCTATAAGTGTGTTTTTCATTGTTGCTATGGCTTAAAAACAGGCACAAAGATAAGAAACCAGGCATATTTTTTGCCATGTACCGACATTATTAACTTAATTTTTATATTTTTGCGCTTGCTTAATATCTGCAACTTTATATTTAATAACTTTAAACATAACGGTTTAAGATGAGAAAATGGCGTATTGAAGATTCTGAGGACCTCTACAATGTGAAAGGTTGGGGTGGCAATTATTTTTCTATCAACGAGAAAGGCCACATGACAGTTACACCAAAAGAAGGGTGTGTCTCAATTGACCTGCCAGAACTTGTTGACGAATTATCGCTCAGAGATGTTTCTGCTCCTGTATTAGTGCGTTTTCCGGACATATTGGACGACCGCATCAACAAGATAGATTCATGTTTCAAGGAAGCTGCCAAGGAATACGAGTTCAAGGGGCAGAACTTCATTGTAATGCCTATCAAGGTGAACCAAATGCGACCTGTTGTGGAAGAGATTGTAAGTCATGGCAAGAAATGCAACATTGGTCTGGAAGCAGGTTCAAAGCCTGAATTGCACGCCATTATCGCCCTTGGCACCGACTCCGACTCGTTAATCATCTGTAACGGCTACAAGGACGAGGAATTTATAGAGTTGGCACTTTTGGCCCAGAAGATGGGCAGAAAGATAATCATAGTAATAGAGAAACTAAACGAGCTGAAAATAACAACCAAGATAGCCAAACGCCTTAAAGTGACCCCGAATTTGGGTGTACGCATAAAACTGGCTAGTTCTGGAGCCGGCAAATGGGAAGAATCGGGCGGCGACGGCAGCAAGTTCGGCCTCACCTCGTCCGAACTGCTCGAAGCCCTCAACTTCCTTGAAGAACATGACATGAAAGACTGCCTTAAACTGGTGCACTACCATATTGGCAGCCAAGTCAGCAAGATCAAGAAGATAAACGTGGCCTTGCGCGAGGCAGCGCAATTCTATGTACAACTATACAAAATGGGCTACCATATTGAATATGTTGACATGGGTGGCGGTCTCGGTGTTGACTATGACGGCACCAGATCAAGCAGTGCCAGTTCTGTCAACTATAGCATCCAGGAATACGCCAACAATGCTATTTACACCATAGTGGACGCTTGCGACAAGAACGAGTTGCCACACCCGAATATCATCTGCGAGTCGGGACGAGCCCTTACAGCACATCATTCGGTATTAATCTTCGAGGTGCTGGAAAAGACCTCTTTGCCAGAATGGGACGACAACGAAGAACCTGAAAAGAACGACCATGAACTCATAAAGGAATTGTATGAATCATGGGAAGAACTAACCAAAAATTCTTCATTGGAAATATGGCACGATGCCCAAGAAATACGCGAAGAAGCCCTAAACCTGTTCAGTCTCGGGCTCTTGGATCTCAGCTCCAGAGCCAAGATAGAACGCCTGTTTTGGAGTATTGCCCGTGAAGTGAACCATATAGCCAACAGCCTAAAACGCATCCCGGAAGACTTCACGTCACTTCCCAAGTTATTGGCCGACAAATACTTTTGCAATTTTTCGCTATTCCAGTCGCTCCCTGACCTTTGGGCCATCGACCAACTCTTCCCAATCATACCTATACAACGCCTGGACGAGAATCCCACTCACCTTGCCACATTGCAAGACATCACCTGCGACAGCGACGGAAAAATCACCAACTTTGTTGCCAAATCAACACAGCACACCATACCGCTCCATTCGTTCAACGACAAAGAACATTATTACATAGGGGTCTTCCTCGTAGGTGCATACCAAGAGATTTTGGGCGACCTTCACAACCTTTTCGGAGACACCAATGCCGTACACGTATCAGTTGACGAAAAAGGATACAACATCGACCAAGTCATCGATGGCGAGACAGTGGCCGACGTGCTGGAATATGTACAATATAGTCCCAAAAAACTCGTAAGAACGGTTGAGACTTGGGTTACCAAAAGCGTCAAAGATGGCAAGATCACCGTTGAAGAGGGCAAGGAATTCCTATCCAACTACCGCTCCGGACTTTATGGATACACTTATTTGGAATAACATAATTGCATAAGGCATGAGAAGAACACCTAATTAACAAGAAAGAAACCGCCAAAACGGTTTCTTTTTTTTATGTCATCTGAGCCTGATTATGTCACACCAGCGTGTTGTTGGATTCTTGCTTCTGAATTCGTGCCTTATGGCGTTGGCAAAGACATCAGCCTTGCCCGTAGTGACATTAACGGGATATTGCTGCGAGCACAGCACCACCGTCTCGGAACCATTGACCCTGTTGATATGGTCAACAACAGCATCCAAACGCCTCATCTTTTGAATCTGCTCGGCTGAAATATCGAACAAGTCCTGCTGGACAGGCTTCTCTGGGACAATGTCACCAACTATGACAGCCGCTTTCTTGTACTTGTATCCATCCCTATATATCTTGCGCAACACCATATTGGCGGCTTTTACTATTGCCATGGTCGAGTTTGATGGCGTAAAAAGACGAGTTTCGTCAAAATTGCAATACTGCGGAAGGTCGTCACGAAAGGAATTGGTGTACAAAAAAACACTTACCGTTGTGGCCGCAGTACCCTGACAACGCAGTTTCTCGGCGCAATGTGCGGCATAGTTAGACACCTGTGTCTGCAAAGTTTCGACATCAGCTATCATACCATTGAAAGAACGGCTTGTGCAAATACTTTTTTTCTTGGCAGGCACCTCGTCGGGCACACAGTCTTCCCCATTAAGTTCGCGCCAAGTACGCATCAACACGACATTATCGAATGTCATCTTGACCCATTCAGCACTATGTTGAGCAAAATCAAAAGCTGTTGCTACACCTTTTTTCTCCAACTTTTCTGCATAACGCCGCCCTATGCCCCACACATCACCAACAGGGAACAGTTTCAGGGCTTTAATTCGTTTCTCGTCAGTGTCGATAAGACAACAATGCCTATAGCCGCTGTGTTTTTTTGCAAAATGGCTTGCCACCTTTGCAAGCGTTTTGTTTGGAGCGACTCCTATGCTGACCGGCAATCCCACATAACGCCTTATCTTATTGTGCATTTCTTCACCCCATTGTTTGAGGTCAATATGCACACCATCAAGACGCACAAAACACTCGTCAATGCTATATCTGAAAAAGTCAGGCACATCCTTGCGTATTATATCCACCATACGCCCTGTAAGTTCGCCATAAAGTTCATAATTAGACGAAAAAACGTTTATTTCCTGTTTTGGGAATTGTTTTGCCAAACGAAAAAAAGGAGTGCCGGCCTTAATGCCCATGCTTTTGGCTTCGTTGGAACGAGCCACCACACACCCGTCGTTATTAGAGAGCACTACGACAGGCTTGCCGTTCAGGTCAGGACGGAAGACGCGCTCACACGAGACATAGCAGTTATCACAGTCTATTAAGCCATACATCTCAATGAAGTCTCCAGTTTTTTATTGTCCACACCACAACGCCCCAAACCTCAAAATCGTCATTTGTGCCTATTCTTATTGGTTTGAACCTGCTGTTTGCCGGACGCAATTCTATATAACCTTCGTCACGGTGTGTAAGGTCAAGATATTTTATGGTGAACTCTTCATTGATGTAGGCAACAATCACATCACCGTCAACTGCCTCAAGCGAACGGTCTATAACGGCAATGTCACCGTCACATATTCCAGCGTCAATCATTGAATCACCTTCGACCCTACCGTAAAAAGTCGCTTCTGGGTTATGTATGAGGTCACGATTAAAGTCAAGGCTGTCGCACCTGTAGTCGTCAGCAGGAGAAGGGAACCCGGCCTTAATGCCCTGAGCCATATCCAAGCCCAGTTCACTCTCGAAAGCGCCTTGCAATATCTTTATGTCCGACATGTTCTATTCAATCATCTTGTATCAACTCAATATAAAAACTGAAAGGCCTGAAGCCATCGTTACAACTTATCATGGCACTCATGGCATTGCGCATCCATCCGTCAAAGAAGTTGCCTTTGCCTTGTGCCAGCGACTCCACAAAAGGTCGCATCGACTCCCACGCCGAGGAGCAAAGACCGTCAGGACATTTGCCGTCAACAGAGACCCACTGCTGTCCTTCCGAAACATCGCAAGCGTGTACAGCGGGATTTTCGTATTTTTCCATCAAATCACCATAAACAGTTTGACGGACTGCTGTGATGCGTACTTTATTCATCTTTCAGAATTCAATTTATAAAAAGCAAATATAGCAAATAAAAAACATCTCACTATTTTCATTCTGCAAAATCACTTCTCACCTGTTTCATTCTTTTGGCACAACAAAACTCTTACAAAATGAAAATATTCATATTTAACTAATTTATTATCATTAGTTTATATACATTTATTTAAATATACACTTCAAGAAATTAAGCAATATCCAAAAAAAAGTCAATAAAAAACTTGTTGTCAATAACTTATAAATTATAAATTAAAGTAACAAATTAACATTACTTATTTTCTTGCTTGATACCTGTAGCCTTGAACATTTTACCTGCCAAATCGGTATTGTCCATCCAACCAGTAAACAATTCTGCGTCTGGACCGTATGCATAAACAATGACAGGCAAGCATGAATGACTACTTGTCGAAAACCTCAAACTGACATTGGTGTATTTGCCTTGCGGGTCAATCATGGTGAGGCCACCTGTTTCGTGGTCGGCAGTGACGACTACAAGAGTGTTGCCATCGGCCTCGGCAAAATCAAGGGCCACATTGACAGCATCACTGAAGTCAACAGTCTCGCTCACCAACCATGCAGAGTCGTTGGCATGAGCTCCATAATCAACCTGCGAGCCTTCAACCATAAGGAAGAAGCCGTCCTCATCCTGATTAAGTGTGGCTATGGCAGCATTTAAGGCTTCAGGAAGAAAGGAGCCCCTATCTGCTTTCTTAGGCATTTGATCTTCATTGGCTAAAAGCGCATAATGCCTACAATTAATATCTATATCGGTTATTGTGTCATAAACCGTCCACCCCAATTCCATCATTTCCGAAAGCAGGTCACGACCGTCTTCACGCTGATTGAAATGCTTGCGTCCGCCGCCAATAGCCACATCCAACTTGTCACAATGGATCATTTGTTCAGCGATATCCTCATACAACAGGCGTTGTGGCACTTTTGCGTAAAACGATGCTGGTGTGGCATGTGTCACATAAGTTGTCACTACAAATCCTGTTGACTTGCCGTTATCATGCATGACATCAAGAATGCTGGGCACTGGTATCGTGTCAGGATTCATTCCCACCATTGCATTGTTTGTTTTCACGCCACATGCCAGGGCCGTACCTCCGGCAGCAGAGTCTGTTATGTCCTTATTGGCAGAATTGGTCGTAACAATGCCTGTATATGGAAAATGCGCAAAAGCCAAGTCACGATCGGAGGCAATCATGGCTGAATAAACCTGCGGGAGAGCCATTCCGTCGCCTATCATGAATATTACATTTTTGGCTACATGTTTTTCTGTTTTCTCGGTGTCTTCTCCATTATTACTGCAGGCAGAAAAAACAAACAAGACCAGAATAAATAATATCTTGTTTACAACTTTATTCATAAACTGTTTATTTTCTGTCCATTACCTTCTTTACTGCGGCAACAATGTCAGGGGTGTCAAGATGGAAATGCGAAAGCAGTTCTTCTGGTTTGCCACTTTGTCCAAAGACATCGTTAACAGCCACCATCTCTATAGGCATTGGGGTGTTGAGCGCCAAAAGTTGAGCGATGCTATCGCCCAGTCCACCATTGCGTTGGTGTTCTTCTGCAGTGACAACACAGCCCGTTTTGGCCACCGATTTAAGTATTGCCTCAGCATCAAGCGGTTTTATTGTGTGAATGTTGACAAGTTCGGCATTAACGCCCATTCCCTCAAGTTGTCTCACGGCCTCAACAGCTTTCCACACAAGGTGTCCACAAGCAAAAACAGACACATCGGTACCTTCTTTCAGCATCTGCGCCTTTCCTATCTCAAACTTTTGGTCCACAGGGGTAAAATTCGGCACTTTTGGACGGCCGAAGCGAAGATAGACGGGGCCATCATAGTTTGCTGCTGCAATAGTGGCGGCTTTAGTCTGGTTAAAGTCACAAGGCACTATCACGGTCATGTTTGGCAACATTTTCATCAATCCTATGTCTTCGAGAATCTGGTGTGTTGCACCATCTTCGCCCAAAGTGACACCAGCATGCGAGGCAGCTATCTTTACATTTTTGTTTGAATAGGCCACCGACTGGCGTATTTGGTCATAAACGCGGCCTGTCGAAAAGGCTGCAAATGTGCCTGTGAAAGGGATGTAACCACCTAAGGCCATGCCGGCTGCAATGTCAATCATATTAGCCTCAGCAATGCCGGTCTGGAAAAACCTATCAGGAAACTCTTTCGAGAAATCGCCCATTTTTAGCGAGCCTACCAGGTCGGCACAAAGGGCGACTATTTTGTTGTTTTTGCGTCCCACCTCAAGAAGGCCTTCGCCGAAGCCCGAACGCGTATCTTTATAATTTTGTATTGAAAAGTCCATAATTATCTAATTTAAAGTGATTTACTTTGTTTACTTTGAAAATCAATAGTCTCCAAGTGTTTCTTTCAGTTGAGCCAATGCATTGGCGGCTTGTTCGTCGTTAGGCGGTGTGCCATGCCATTTGTGCGTGCCCATCATGAAGTCAACTCCCATACCCATTTCTGTATGAGCCAAAAGCAGTTGTGGCTTGCCTTGACGTGCATTTTTGCGAGCCTTGTTCAAGGCATCAACCACCTCCCCCATTTTATTTCCATTGAACTCCATCACATTCCATCCGAAAGCCTCGTACTTTGCTTTTAAGTCCCCAAGGTCCATCACTTGGTCAGTAGGGCCATCAATTTGCTTTTTGTTGTAGTCAACGATGGCAACCAGATTGTCAACCTTTTTGGCTGGTGCATACATTGCGGCTTCCCAAACCTGTCCCTCATCTTGTTCACCGTCGCCCATCAACACAAATACGAGTGTGTCGTCATTGTTAAGTCTCTTGGCTTGAGCAACACCTATGGCGACCGAGAGACCTTGTCCCAGCGAGCCGCTTGCGATGCGAATGCCTGGCAGGTTTTCGGCTGTTGTGGGATGCCCTTGCAGACGAGTGCCCAGTCTGCGGAATGAAGCCAGCTCTTTTACAGGGAAATAGCCACGATGTGCCAAGACGCTGTAGAAAAGCGGACTAATGTGTCCGTTCGACAAAAAGAACACGTCCTCACCATCACCTGTCATGGCAAATTTTTCGGGATTGATGTGCATTTGGTCAAAATATAATGCCGTAAGAATATCGGCAGCTCCCAAAGAACCGCCCGGATGTCCAGACTGACAGCCGTGTACCATTCTGATAATATCGCGCCTCACCTGCGACGCAATATTTTCCAACTGTTGTATATCCATTTCTGTTTTTTATTGTAAATCAAACAATTGAGCCTTTCTGACAGCCCTTTTATCTTTTTTTGCAAAATTAGTGTTTATTTTAAAAGGGCAAGCATCATTTCATGTCATTTTAGTAAATAATTGTGTTTTTGCTACTTAAACACTGTCTATCAACGACATAAAATTGATGATTTCACAGAATATCATGTGCAAACCAAAAACACACTTCCAACAATTTAGTATCTTTGCGAAAAATTTTGGAAGAGTTATGAAAAACATATTGGTTGCATTGTTTTTTTTTCTTACGATAACCGCCTGTAAATCATCAGGCAAAGAAATCATACCTACAGACATCGAACCATACAAAAACGCTGTTGTCACCAACGACGACGAGGCAATAGGACTAGGTGTGCGATTCCGCGAGGAGTGCCAAAACAACACCATAGGAAAACTGTTTCCATCGATCACAGTAACAGACACCGACGGCATGAAACACGATCTGAGCAAGATGCTTGTCCGCGAAAGTGTAATCATAGCGGGCAGCAACTACGAAGGGTATGGTCGAGAAGAGTTTGTCAGCAGTTTCCCGGAGACGATACGTTCGCTGGAAGAGGTTCCTGGCGAATTTGACGTATATTGCCTTGTGATTGACAGTGGAAACCCTGACGACAACACACGACTAGTGACTGAACTTTCGCCAAACTATCGCAACATTTACATCATTAGCGGAGAAGAGGCTGCAAAAATCAACGTTTTCTCAAACCCAACCAAACTATATCTCAACAAAGAAAGAGCCGTTGTGCATTATGCGATGGGATATGTTATCGAAGACCAATACCGCCAACAAGAGGCTGAAGAAGGCATTAAGCAAATGTTTAAGAAGAGGCTGTAAGCTGTTGGCAGTTGTGAATTATTGTATTTTCTTCCCTCAATCACATTTTTTACAAAATTTAGTCGAAAAAAATTTTTTTATAAAATAAAACATTATCTTTGTAAAATATATAATTCTCATAATAGAATGAACATTCTTGTAACAGGCTGTAAAGGCCAATTAGGTACGGAACTACAAAAAATAGCCAACATGGGGGATGCCAACCATTGGCTTTTCACCGATGTTGACACATTGGACATTTGTGATGCGATTGCTATTGAACGTTGTTTTTCCGACAATTCCATCGATGTTTGCATCAATTGTGCGGCCTACACTGCCGTTGACAATGCCGAGGACGAGCCCGAATTGGCACGTAAGATAAATGCTTTAGCGCCAAAAATATTGGCCGATGCATGTATGCGTCACAACGCTCTTTTGGTGCATGTCTCGACCGACTATGTGTTTGACGGGCAAGGCACTTCCCCCTACCTGCCAGACGACAAGGTCAACCCGGTCTCGACTTATGGCCGCACCAAGGCAGAAGGCGAACGTCTTATAGGCGAGAGCGGCTGCAACCATTTCATCGTCCGCACAGCATGGCTCTATTCTGCAGTGGGAAAGAACTTCGTGAAGACCATGCTCATGCTTGGCGACACCAAAGACGAGATTAACGTGGTGGCAGACCAAAGAGGCTGTCCCACATGGGCCTACGACCTTTCCGTTGCCATTGTTCGCCTAATCAGTTTGAACGGGAAGAAAGCCGTGCACGAGACCTTCCACTTCACCAACGAAGGACAAATCACATGGCACGACTTCGCCACTGCCATCATGGAGATTGGGGGAAAACACTGCAAGGTGAACCCCATCACCACCGACCAGTATCCCACCAAAGCGACACGCCCTGCCTACAGCGTGTTGGATCTGAACAAGATAAAAGAATACACCGGAATGAAGATACCGTTCTGGAGAGAGAGCCTGATAAAATGTATTGAAGAACTTAAAATGAAATAACCATTAAAAAATTCACCTAATGAACACAATTGACCCTAAAATCATCGAAAGAGCAAAAGCGTGGCTCAATGAACAATATGACGAAGAAACACGCAAAAGCGTTCAGGACATGCTCGACAACGATCCCAATGAGCTTGTGGAGAGTTTCTATCGCAACCTTGAGTTTGGCACAGGTGGCTTGCGCGGCATTATGGGTGCAGGCACTAACCGAATGAACATATATACCGTGGCAATGGCAACACAAGGATTTGCCAACTACATCAAAAAGATGAACCCTGGTAAACAACTTAGCATAGCAATCGCATACGACGGTCGCAACAACAGCCCTGCCTTTGCCAACATTACCGCTGATGTAATGTCGGCCAACGGCATAAAGGTTTACATCTTCGACTGCCTCCGCCCGACCCCGGAGCTTTCTTTCGCTGTACGTGAAATGAAATGCAATGCAGGCGTCATGGTGACAGCTTCGCACAACCCCAAAGAATACAACGGCTACAAAGCATACTGGAACGACGGTGGACAGCTCGTCAGCCCACACGACAAGAATGTCATCGCTGAAGTGGAAAAGATTACAGACCTCTCAATGGTCAACTCGAAACGCAATCCAGAACTCGTCACCGTGCTTGACGAGAAATTCGACGACATATATTTGGACAAGGTATATGGACTATCACTGTCGCTTGACCTTATCAAAAAGCACAAAAACCTTAAAATAGTCTATACCCCCATCCACGGCACAGGGCGACGCTTGGTGCCAGAAATACTGAAACGCAAAGGATTTGAAAACATATATTGCGTTGAAGAACAGATGGTTGTCGATGGCAACTTCCCCACCGTCAAGTCGCCTAACCCTGAAGAACCGGCCGCAATGGCACTTGCAGTAAAAAAAGCCAACAAGATAAATGCCGACCTTGTCATGGCCACCGACCCCGATGCCGACCGCGTTGGCATTGCCGTGCGCGACGACAAAGGTGAATTCATACTCCTTAACGGCAACCAAACCGCAAGCATCTTCCTATACTATCTGCTTCGCCGTTGGAGTGAGTTGGGAAAACTGACAGGAAAAGAGTTTGTGGTAAAGACCATTGTCACCACAGAACTGTTGTTTGAAATTGCCAAGAAATACAATGTGGACCGCTATGACGTACTCACCGGATTCAAATACATAGCCGACAAGATTCTTGAGCTTGAAGGCAAAAAACAATTCATTGGCGGAGGCGAAGAGAGTTATGGATATCTGGCAGGTGACTTCGTCCGCGACAAGGATGCCGTCATCGCAACAAGCATGATTGCCGAAGCCACTGCTTGGGCTGCTGAACAAGGAAAGACTCCTTACCAACTACTTATGGATATATACAAGGAGTTTGGCCTCTACAAAGAGAAACTCGTCTCACTGACAAAAAAAGGCATCAGCGGAACTGAAGAAATAAAAGCAATGATGGAACGTCTCCGCAACACACCTCCTACAGAAATAGACGGCGAAAAGATTGTTGAAATACGCGACTACAAACTCCAGGAAGCCAAAGACCTCCGTTCTGGCAAAAAATCAGCCATATCCTTGCCAAAGAGTGATGTCCTCCAGTTCTTTACCGAAGGAGGCTCGAAAATAACAGTACGTCCTTCAGGGACAGAACCAAAGATAAAGTTCTATTTCAGTATGCGAGGCCAAGCCATCGACAACCTTGACGAAGCCATGAAAACACTTGACTCAAAGTTGGAAAAAGCGGCTGAATTATTAACAAAATAGAACTTGGTTTTATTAAAGGTGGGTTCTATAAATTCAACGAAATAAAATACAAATGATATGACAAATTTAAAATTTCTTTTCCTCGTTTTTGGTCGCTTTTCGGTATCTTGCTGTTTATCAATCGGTTGCACAGCCCGCTATATGCCCTCTTTCTGCGCAGCAATCTGCTCGAAAACCGACTCTAAATCACTGGAAATTAATTTATAGAACCCACCTAAACACAACGGGACAATGCATAACGTCACCACTTTGTTGCTTCAAACAATACCAAATGATGTCACATTGTTTGAAACACGTATGGTTTTATTTTAATCGAAAAGCATTACTTTTGCAAAAAAAAAGAATGTCAGACAACAAAGAAAAATATCTATTCGCAAAGAAGGAATTTCTTAAGATAGCAATCGCATTGATAATATTGATGATAGAGATTGCCGCCTATTATTTTTATGTCAGGAATGACGCTCTTGTCTTGGCCGAAAAGCGTGCCGAGATAGCGTTGACAACATCTGAAAGGATAATACATTCGTATTTGGAGAAAATAGAAACCATCGTCAACTCAAAATGTCCCATGGTGGAGTATGCCATCGACGATCCCGATAAAATGTTCGACATTGCCGAGCATACTATGGAGTCCGATTCTCACATCATGGGTGCAGCCATCGCTTTTAAAGAAAACTACTACCCTCAAAAAGGCCGTTGGTATGAGACTTATGTTGGCCACCAAAATGGGAGCGACTCACTGTTAAAAATGCAATTGGGCAGTCCCGACCATGACTATTTGAAATCGGAATGGTTCAAGAAAGGCATAAAGTCAAAGTCAGGAAGGTGGAGCGACCCTTATTACGACAACGCAGGCGGCAAGGCATTCGTGATAACCTATTCCACCCCAATTAGAGACACCACCAACGAGGCGGTAGGCGTCCTTATTACCGACATCACCCTCGACACCCTGGCCAATATAGTGCATAACATCAAGTTATATCCAAACAGTTATTACTCCCTAATCGCCGGCGATGGCACCACTTTGGTAAAACCAACATCCTCTATCAAAGAGAAAAGCCATGTCTTCTCTAAAATTATTGAGGGCAAAAACATGACTCTAAACATTACCATTCCCGATAGCGACATGTATAAGCGTGTTCACAAATTGACTCTTTTCTTTTCCTTGGCGGCACTAATAGCTATCTTCTCTGTTATATTCATAGCATACCACTCAATCAAAAACATTTCTAAACTAAATGAAGTGCGAATAAAGGAACAGTACATTGAGGACGAGTTGTCCACGGCACGCAACATACAGCGATCACTCATGCCCTCAAGAGCGTCGCTGAAAGACATAAAAGCCGTTGATGTAAAAGGATTTCAAATTCCTGCAAAATATGTAGGAGGCGACTTGTACGACTATTATGTACGCGACAACAAATTGTTTTTCTGCATAGGTGACGTGTCGGGCAAAGGTGTGCCAGCAGCCTTGGTGATGTCAATATCACACAGTCTGTTCCGCACCCTATCAGCTCACGACGACAATCCCGGCCGCATTATGCAAGCCATAAACGACAGTATGAGCGACAACAACCCCGACATTATGTTCGTCTCGATGTTCTTGGGCATCATGAACCTCTCAACGGGCAAAATCAGTTATTGCAACGCCGGCCACAACCCTCCTATTCTAATAAAAGGCGAGCAAGCAAAGTATTTGGACACAAAACCGTCTCTCATTCTTGGTGTAGAACCCAAGGCAACATACACCTCTTACGAACTGGAACTGGGACCCAACGACATACTGTTCCTCTATACCGACGGACTCACAGAAGCCGAGAACACTGAAAAATCACTTTTCGGTGATAAACAGGCATTGGAAACAGCCGCCCACTCCAGCGCAATGACAGCCGAAAAACTAATCCTTAAAATGAAAGAATCTGTAAGCATCTTTGTTAATAACGCCGAACAAAGCGACGACCTCACCATGCTTGCCATTCGCCGAACACAAGCTGACACAAAATCCACCCTTACACTCACCAACGACATCAAAGACTTGGAAAAACTTGAGCCATTCCTATATGACTTCTTTGAACACAACAATATCGACCAGTCTTTTTTGCCTAAGATAAACCTCGCACTGGAAGAAGCCCTGGCCAATGTCATAATGTACGCATATCCTGAAGGCAAGACAAGTGAAGTAACTCTTGACATGGAAACCACCAACAAAACTCTTCACATGAAAATCAGCGATATGGGCATTCCTTTTAACCCGCTGCTACAAAAAGAAGCAAATATAGACGCTTCACTTGAAGAAAGACAAATCGGCGGATTAGGCATACATCTCATCAAGAAGATTGTGGACAATTTGGAATATGAATACAAAGACAACAAGAATATTTTGAGTCTGGAAATTAAAACGGAATAAAATCTTTTACTAATTTTGTATTTGGAATAATATCTTAAAAACATACGCTATGAACATAAATATCATCGAAGAAGGCAACAATATCACAGCCGCTTTTGACGGCCGTTTGGACACAGTTGCAGCTCAACAAGTATGCGACACAATTGAAAAGATTCTGCAAAAAGCCGATTGCAACATAATTCTTGACTGCGAAAAGATGCCTTTCATAAGCAGTTCGGGGTTGCGCATTTTTCTGAAAATACGCAAAGAGGTAGCCGCAAAAAATGGTAAGATGTACCTGAAAAACATCTGTCCCGACGTTCTTCAGGTCTTCAAAATGACCAAATTGGACGACCTCTTCGAAACCATAGATTGAATATGGTCTATATAAACGAGCACACCGACTTGCTGGACATAAAGTCAGCATTGGACTTAGTGTCGCCACAGCGACGTGAACAAGCCATGAGATATAGGCATGAGAGCGGCCAACGTCTCTCTTTGGCTGCATATCTCCTGCTGATGGAAGGCCTGCAAAAAGAATTCGGCATCGACGAGGCTCCCGTGTTCGATTATTCTGCTGAAGGGAAACCTTTCATTGCAAACCATCCTGATGTTCACTTCAACCTCAGCCACTCAGGAACAGTGGCTTTGTGTGCTGTCAGCAACCAACCTATAGGCACAGATGTTGAAACAACACGAAAGGTCTCCACAAGCCTAATAAGCTATACCATGAACGATTCCGAGAAGGAGCAAATTAGCGCATCGTCAAACCCAACGATGCGGTTCCTTTATTTCTGGACAAGGAAAGAAGCTTTATTGAAACTAACAGGTGACGGAATTCGCAACAATTTAAAACAAGTATTGGACAATGCCGAAAAATATCATTTTGAGACCATAGAAAAAGAAAATTACATTTACACCATTGCGAAATATAAAAACATTGAAATTCAATAACTTGAAATCAACTCACCAAAAATAAATCCACTCTGAAAGACAAATTAAATCTCTGAATACAAATCAAAATGAAACGAGTTATGCTTACACATCGTACTATAATAACAAAATGGATTATGGTGTTTGTTTCCATAGTGGCAGTAAATGCCATTCAAGCACAAGAGGCAGACAATGAATTCACCATAGACGCCGAGATTCAAAGCCGTGGCGAGTTGCGTATAGGAGGTTTCAGTGCCGACGACACCGACAAAAACAAGATGTCGCATTTTATCAAGGGACAATACAACTTCAAACTTGGATACAAACGGTCATGGCTTGAGCTAAAACTTTATCCACAGATGTCTGGTGTGTGGGGACAATCGAACATGAGTCTAACTCTTGCCGAAGCATGGGCCATGATGAAAACCAAACAAGGACTTTTTATGAAGTTTGGACGCCAAAGAATAGAATACGATGACGAGCGTATCATCGGCTATGATGACTGGTCTATGACTGCAGCCACTCACGATATGCTGAGATTCGGCTACGAAGGACATGGACACAAAATTCACGGCCTTCTCGCCTACAACCAAACTTCAGCAAACACCTCATCGGGCAGCAGCTTCTATACTGAAGGCATACAACCCTATAAATCAATGCAAGCAATTTGGTACCATTATGACATACCAAAATCTTTCTTTGGCTTCTCCATCATAGGCATGAACATAGGCATGCAAAACGACAACCCGGAAAAGCCCAAGACCTACTTTCAGCAATTGGTTGGAACTTACATCAAACTCAATCCTTCAATTGTTACCTTTGAAGGAGCATTCTACTATCAGATGGGCAAAGAAGAACACGGCATTCCCATCAGCGCTTTTATGGGCAGTGCCAAAATCAATGTTGCTCCAAGCGAAATGTATTCATTCCGTGCAGGTTACGACTATCTAAGCGGAGACGAATACTTCGCAACGCGTCCTGGTGGCAGTTTGGGTCTTGTGCTCCACGACAAAATCAGAGGCTTCAGCTCTATTTTTGGATCTCACCACCAATTCTACGGTGCAATGGACTTTTTCTACATGAGCAGCTATGTCGATAATTTCACGCCTGGACTGCAAAACCTATATACAGGTGTAAGCACCAGCCCTGTCAAAGGATTGAAAATCAAAGCTGATTATCACTTTTTTGCCATTGCAACCAATATCAAAAATTTAAAGAAACCTTTGGGTCACGAAATAGAGTTCTCAACATCCTATTCCTTTGCCAAATTCGTAAAATTAGAAGCAGGATATTCATTTATGATCGGCACGGAGACAATGGAAGAGCTCCAGCATGTTTCAGAAAACCGTCGTTTACACTGGGGATGGATAATGCTTAAAGTAAACCCTACATTGTTCAAGACAACTTGGCTTGACAAGAAAAACAGAACTGCCAAAGAAGAAGTTGTGGAAAAAAACTAAAAAACGAAAAATACAATACCTATTATTGTCAACATAGCAAACAAATATTACGATGAACAAATATAACACAAGAACAGCTCTCTCGCAAGTACAGCTTGGCATTTATGCCGAATGCGTTTCTCACGAAAACGAGGTATATTACCAACTACCATATCTATATACACTCGCACCCGACATCGACACAAAACGGCTGGCCAAAGCGGTTCAAAAGGTTTATGCCAACCACCCTGTCCTATTCTCAACCATCGAATATGACGAAAATGAAAATCCAGTCCTAAAAGCCAATGAACCACATGAAATAGAGATAAAAATCAGGTCAACGAACAATATTGACAAAGAGAATCTGGTAAGACCCATCAAACTTATTGGCGGGCAACTTTTTCAAGTAGAGATACTCTCATCGCCTGAGCATGTGTGGCTCTACACCGACACGCATCACATAATCTGCGACGGTACCTCAATGAACATCATCATCAAAGAGATTCAAGCTGCATACAACAACGAGGCACTGACATCAGAAAAAACCAGCTTGGAAAATCTTACAGAACAAGAGATTTCTTTGCGACAGAGCCCCGCTTTTGCCGAAGCACATGACTGGTATGTCAAGACCTTCGACTGTGCAGATGTCGAGACGAGGCTCCTGCCCGACAGCAACGAAAAAGAGCACTGCGAACGCTATTTTGAAAAAGACTTGGATCTGAAAATTGATGATGTCGAGACTTTCTGCAAGAAAAACGGCATATACAAAAGCAATTTCTTCACCGCTGGCTACGGTATTCTTTTGGCCAAGACCGCTGGTGAGACAGAATCGCTGTTCAACACTGTCTATAATGGCCGTAAGGACAAAAACATGCTTAACACCGTGGGTATGTTTGTCAAGACTATACCTGTTCATGCCAAATTCGACGACAACACTACCGTTCTCGAATATCTTCGCAACATGCAAGACCAAATGAGCAACTGCCGCAAATACGACATATTCTCTTACACCGACTTGAATAACGAGACACAACTCAACAGCAGCGTTATGTTTGTCTATCAAGCCGAACTTTTCGACAACACAAACCTCTTTGGCAAGCCTTCGTCGATGCAGCGCATAGGCTATAACAGCACCACATCCGAATCCATCAACATCAAATTCATGATAGTTGACGGCAAATACCATATCAGAACGGAGTACGATGCCGCTGAATACACCAACGAGATGATTAGGCAGCACCTGATGAGTTATGAGAAACTGCTTGGTGAGATGCTCTTCAAAGACAAAATTAATGAGATATGCATTGCCAACGAACAGCAATTGGAGTTGCTTGACAACTTCAACATGACAGAAAAAGAATACGACCATGATGAAACTATAGTAAGCCTTTTCAGGAAACAGGCAGCAGCCATGCCCGACAAAATTGCAGTTGTTTATAAAGACAAAAAACTGACATACAAAGAAGTTGATGATACTTCAGATAGAATAGCAGCCTACATTCTTGGCAAAGGCCTGAAAAAAGAAGACATTGTCTCGGTATTGATCCCCCGTTGCGAATGGATGGCGGTCGCTTCGTTGGGCGTGCTGAAAGCCGGTTGCGCCTATCAACCCCTCGACCCCAGCTATCCTTCCGAAAGGCTAAACTTCATGATGGAAGACTCAAACGCCAAAATGCTCATTGCCGACAAAGACCTCCGCAACATTGTTGACAGATACAACGGTGATGTGTTACTTACATGCGATATAACTAATCTTCCAGCCAACGACAAGAATTTGGATGCCGTAAAACCAGATGCAGACTCCTTGTTTATCATGCTCTACACCTCTGGTTCGACGGGTACGCCCAAAGGCTGCCAATTGGAGCACCGCAACATTGTGTCGTTCTGCCATTGGTATCAACGCAAATTTGAACTCACTCCCAACTGTCGCATATCGGCATACGCAAGCTATGGTTTCGACGCATGCATGATGGACATCTACCCGGCACTCACCTGCGGTGCAACTACCTATATCATAGCCGAAGAGATACGACTCGACCTTATTGCCCTGAACGACTACTTTGAGAGCGAGAACATCACCCATGCCTTTATGACCACACAAGTCGCATATCAGTTTGCCACCACAATCGAAAACCATAGCCTGAGATACTTGTTAACAGGCGGAGAGAAACTTGCAAACCTCACTCCTCCGCAAAACTACACTCTGGTAAACCTATATGGACCTACTGAATGCACAGTAAGCATCACGACATTCAATGTAAAAGAGCAGATGAACGACATTCCCATCGGCTCGGCCATCGACAACACCAAACTCTATGTTGTTGACAAATTCGGGCACCGTTTGCCTGTCGGTGCAGCTGGTGAACTATGGGTGTCTGGACAACAAGTAAGCCGTGGATACCTCAACCGTCCAGAAAAAACGGCAGAAGTGTATCTTGCCAACCCATTCGAAAACAACGACAACTACAGTCACGCCTATCGCACAGGTGACATCGTACGCTATCTCACAGACGGAAACATACAGTTCGTGGGGCGTAAAGACGGACAAGTCAAGATTCGCGGTTCCCGCATCGAGTTGAAAGAGGTGGAAAGCATAATACGACAATATCCAGGCATCAAAGACGCCACTGTTCAAGCCTTTGACGATGAAAACGGAGGCAAATTCATTGCAGCATACATTGTCAGCGACAAAGAAATTGACATAAAAGACCTTAACAGCTTTATCACAAACGAAAAACCACCTTATATGGTGCCAGCTGTAACAATGCAGATTGACGCCATACCACTCAACCAAAACCAAAAAGTGAACAAGAAGGCTCTGCCAAAACCAGAGAAGAAAAAGGTGGCATTAGAAGAAGACATTGCCCCAATGAACATTTTGGAAGAAGAACTGCACGACATCATTTCTTCCGTTGTCGGGACAAAAGACTTTGGCATCACATCGCACTTGGCTTATGTCGGCCTAACATCAATATCGGCCATCAAACTCGCCATACAACTCAACAAGCGCTACGGCATTACTGTTGACTCAAAATTTCTTGTGAAGAGCGGTTCCTTGCAATATATCGAAAATGAGATTCTCAAAAACATTTTCAGCGAAAACAAGCAAAAAGAAAATAGCGTCAAACCTTCATCTGTAACAGAACAGACTACCACAGTGCCATTGTCGTATGCCCAGACCGGGGTGTATTTTGAATGTTTGAAAAAACCGGCATCGACCATTTACAATATACCATACCTTCTTTCCTACCCTGCAAGCATCGAGCCTCGCATTTTGGCCGAAACAGTAAAGAAAGTGGCCGACAGCCATCCAGAATTATGCATCAGATTCGACACCGAGGAAGGAAACATAGTACAAACCACAAAAGACTGTGAGCCTGTCGAAGTCAGAATAACCGAAATGAGCGAAGAACAACTGACGACATACAAAAACGATTTTGTGAAACCATTCAACCTGAAGAAATCGCCATTATGCCGTTTCGAGGTTGTGAGGACAGAAAAAGCCACCTGCTTGTTGATGGACACCCATCACCTTGTCTTTGACGGAGGCTCTGCCGACTTGTTCATACGCCAAATCAGTTCTGCCATTGAAGGCCAAGAAGTAACATCAGAGGCATATTCCTATTTCGACTTTGTGAATGACCAACAAAAAGCTGAGGAAAGCGACAGTTTCAAAGCGTCCAAACAATTTTTTGCTGAGAAGCTTCAAACTTGTGAAGGGGCAAGCGAAATCCCTGCAGACCTACCCAAGACCGACAAACAAGGCTTTGTTGGCGAAGCAGTATGTCCAGTGGAGCATGAAAAAGCAGCCATTTTCTGCCGCAAAATTGATGTCACGCCAGCGCACCTCTTCCTTGCAGCAACGTCTTATGTGGTATCACGCTACACCAACAACCGCGATGTGTATCTCAGTACCGTCAGCAGCGGAAGAAGCAATCTGAAGATAGCAGACACCGTAGGCATGTTCGTAAACACCCTGGCACTGGGCATTAGCATTAATGATGTAACAACGAATGAGTTCCTTCATTACGTCAGCGACACTTTTGACCAGACCCTACAACACGAAGAATATCCTTTCGCAAAAATATCCTCTGACTACAATTTCCACCCTACCATAGCATACGCATACCAAGTGGGCGTTCTATCACAATACACCATCAATGGCGAACCTATACAACAAGAACTTTTGGAGCTAAACGTGCCAAAATTCAAAATCAACATAAAGATAGAGACACGCGGCGTTATCGTGCAATATGACGACTCGATTTATAGCCAACAATTAGCCCAGTCGCTGGCAGAAAACATTGTGGCTGTTGTGAACAGAATGATAGAACATCCTGAAAAACAAATCCGTAAGATATCCATAGTCAGTCCAAGCCAAGAGACTGAATTGTCGAAAATTCGTCAGACTGCCACAGCAGAAGCCCCATTCAAGTTCTTCCACGAATGTATTGGGCATTTTGCAAAGTTACAGCCGGAGCATCAGGCTCTTGTTGCAACAGACACGTCGTACACCTATGCTGAGATGGACGATGTAACCAACCGCATTGCAGCATCACTACGCCAGCGTGGTGTAAAGGACGGCGACCGTGTAGCCCTACTCCTGCCCAG
>JAZLGA010000058.1:0-7501 GCA_045616045.1 Bacteroidales bacterium
TAGAATCCCCGTAAGATGAGCGTCGTTAGGGCTAAACCAGCGTACTGTTGATTTGAAGTGAATGGAGTTTTGAAGTTGGGAATTGGGCAGCAGCAATAACTACACCAGTTGCTAGCCCTATAACAGCCATAAAAAATCATCAGCCATATCTAGAATCTAGAATGGATTTTTTTGATGCATTACACAAAACGGCGTTCTAGATTCTAGATTTGGCCATTTTTGAGAAGCTTCAACACTGGTCTCAGCAATGTTAAATTCATTGGACTACACATATTTAGCACAAATTCCGCCCAGGATGCATCGAGACTGATTTTGTGCACATCAATGGCAGGACTGGCTAGAAAATCTAGAATTGATTCTATATTTTATAGATGGATTCATTCCGCCAAAGGGTGGAAGAAGAAAGTATAGCTCTTCCATACTCCTTATCTTTCAGACTCGGATTGCAATCTTCCATCTTCACAGTTTAAGAAAATACAGCTGAGCGCAGCTCCATCTAGGAGGTTTATCACAATTGTATGTGGGGATATGTCGGTAATACAGCATTGATGATACATTATGGCTGTATGCATAGTTATTAGGCGAAAAGGGGAAAAACTCACAGTTGGACAAATAGACTAAGACAAATATGCGCTAATATCATTACGGCAACGGGCGCAATCCTTAAATTCTTTTCTATAGAACACTTCAAGGAAACAAGAGAACTTCCAATATCGGAATTTGAACAATCTCAATTATAGAATAGAATAACATATTTCATCTGAAGCAATATGTATTGGACAACAAATTAATCTATCTTCAACGATTTCATCTAGCATGATGAACAAACACTCAAACATCTAATGAAAAAGGAATATGACAAGAAACGATAATCTATAGATACGAAAAAGCCGCCCCTAAAAGGATCGGCTTTTATTAAGCAGAAATATTCAAATCTGAAAAATCAGAAAAGAAATTATTCAGCGAGGGTGAGGGTAACCTTACCATTGGTAGCATTACCATTGTTGTACATGTCAACATTGCACATGTAACGGATGTTGCGAGCGAGGTTCAGCTCAACAGCTTCGCCGTTGTAAACACCGTTGTAAACAACCTCTTCCTGGTTTTCGTTCATGAAAGTGAGGGTGAAGGTAACAGTCATCTGGAGGGTTTGAGGACCACAAGCTACAGGAATGTTGCCAAGACCGCGACCGGAGGTAGAGGTAGCAGCGGTGAAGTAAGGATTGTAACCATAGTTAATAGGATCGAAATAGTCTTCATTGTAGATGTCGATGAAGAGCTGGCTACCGTTTTGAGTAGCCTCGTCCATCATGAGGATAGGCTCGCCGTCAACATACTCAACGTGACCCATACCAGCCATCTGAGCATCAGAGGTGAAGGTAACAGTCTGGATGTGGAGAACGGGCATGGGGCTATTAGCGTTTACATAGAGGGTGGGGTCGAACAGACGAGCCTGGCTAGCAGCAGCGAGGAAATTACGACCAAATTTGATGTTGGGGGTCAAGAAAGCGGTGGTGTTCTTCATATAGAAGTGAACAGTCTGATCGTGACCAGTGATAACACCTTCGGGAAGGTAACCAGCCATGGGCCATACAACGCGGTCGTCGATGGTCCTCCAAGTATTAAGATCTTCAGGAACATTGAGGCCCTGCTCCAAATAATAGAGAGTGAGGTCAGAGGTGTTCATGCTGGTAGCAGGAATGGGGTTGGAGGGCATGTCAACGAAAGCGTCGCCATTCTCGTCCATATTGAACTGGCTACCAGGATAGAGGAAGAAGAGGGGGTGCTCAGCATCAGCTGCGGGAACAGCCATCTGGATGCAATAGCTATAAAGCTCGGTGCACTGAGGATCGTTTTCGATGGCCTGGAGGTTGTAGTGACGATAAGCGCCATTCATGATGATAGAATCTTCAGCATCAAAAAGCTGGCCATTGAAGTCAGCCTCGAAACCAGCCTTGTTCTGACCCTTCTCAGAGGTGAAGGTTACGAGATAGTTACCATTAGCGTCACGGTTGATGGTATTCTCTTCTTTGTTACAGCTTGCGAAAGCAAGCATTGCGAATGCAGCAGCAAGAATTGTGTACTTTTTCATTTTCTGTGTTACTAATTTTAAAATTTTTAGAAGTTGATGTCTTCCTGGCCTTCGATGGTTTCGATTTGACCATAGCTAACATTAAAACCGTTTTCGACGGCTACGAAATTGACTTGGACTGCAGGTGCCAAATAAACCTGTTTCTGGGTGTTTTCTTTCATTTTTTGATTGTGTAATTTAAAAGGTTAATAATAATTCAAATTTTAATTTATTATGTTTATTCCATCAACACGAAGTTGGGAGGAATACATACATTACTATGCTAGAAAAATTTCTTCTTTTTGGGTCGAAATCATCCTACTTTTTAATCGTTTTATTCTTTTGTTTTACAAGTTTTTAATTAACATTAATTTGTTTATGAATAATAGCAACAAAATGTAAATCAGTATATTATTTTATATACAATCAACATTTTCACTACTTTTCATCGATGCAAATATACGCATTTTTTCTAACATAGCAAAAAAAAATGTATTTTTGCATATAAATATTCCTATCGATGGCAAAGATAAATAAGACGAATGCAGCACGGCTGCTCGACCAACAAAAAATCGCTTACGACCTCATCCCTTATATCGTGGATGAAGACAATTTGGGCGCTCAGCATATTGCAGACCAACTGGGCGAAGAAATTCAACAAGTTTTCAAAACCCTGGTACTAAAAGGAGACAAAAACGGTTATTTTGTTTGCGTAGTCCCTGGAAATGCCGAAATAGACCTGAAGAAGGCTGCCAAAGCAACCGGGAATAAGAAATGCGACTTGATTGCGGTAAAGGAACTCCTTCCGCTGACTGGATACATTCGCGGCGGGTGCAGTCCCATTGGCATGAAAAAGGCATTCCCGACATTCTACCATGAATCGCTTGTATTATATCCTTATATTTATATTAGTGCCGGCATTAGAGGACTACAGATAAAAATTGCCCCGCAAGATTTGGTGAAAGTCTCGCGGGGCATGATTATAGACCTTATTGTGTAGAGTCGGGGTCTCTTTCTCTATTTAATTAATTCTGTTCCTTGACTTCAACAGCAATTTGCAATTCGTCAAGCTGTTCTTGAGAAATCGGAGAGGGGCTGCCACTCATCACATCACGTCCACTATTGTTTTTGGGGAAGGCGATGAAGTCGCGGATACTGTCGACTCCTCCGAAGAGAGAACACAAGCGATCGAAACCGAATGCCAAACCGGCATGAGGTGGTGCTCCATAAGAGAAAGCATCCATTAGGAATCCGAACTGCTGATAGGCACTTTCGTCAGTGAATCCAAGGGTATGGAACATTTTGTTTTGGAGCTGGCTATTATGGATACGGATGGAGCCGCCGCCAACCTCAACACCATTCATTACAATATCATAAGCATTTGCACGGATGTCGCCCCATCGACTGGGATCAGCTAACAATGCCTCATCCTCGGGCTTAGGAGCTGTAAATGGGTGGTGCATTGCATAAAAGCGCTGGGTTTCCTCGTCCCATTCGAGTAGGGGGAAGTCGATAACCCACAAAGGAGCGTATACATCGGGATTGCGAAGGCCGAGCTGAGTGCCCATCTCGAGTCGGAGGGCACAAAGCTGCACGCGAGTCTTCATGGCTGGACCGCAGAGAATGAGCATGAGGTCGCCAGGCTTAGCACCGAATTTGTCGGCTACGGCCTTGAGGTCATCCTGAGTATAGAATTTGTCAACACTAGACTTGAATGTGCCATCGGCATTGTATTTGACATAAACCAGTCCGCCTGCGCCCACTTGTGGACGTTTGACGAAGTCGGTTAGTGCATCAAGTTGTTTGCGGGTATATTCGGCACAGCCTTCGGCATTGATACCCACAACGAGTTCAGCACCATCAAAAAGACCGAAACCATGACCTTTAACCACATCGTTGAGTTCTACGAACTGCATGCCGAAGCGAATATCGGGTTTGTCGCTACCATAGAGGCGCATTGCGTCGTGCCATGTCATGCGGGGGAACTGGTCGAATTCAAGGCCTTTGACTTCCTTGAAGAGATGCTTGGCTAGGCCTTCAAACATATTGAGGACGTCCTCCTGTTCCACAAACGACATTTCGCAGTCAATCTGAGTGAACTCGGGCTGACGGTCGGCACGCAAGTCTTCATCGCGGAAGCAACGCACAATCTGGAAATAGCGATCCATGCCAGCAACCATGAGGAGCTGTTTGTACTGCTGAGGGCTCTGAGGCAGTGCGTAGAACTCACCAGGATTCATGCGTGAAGGCACAACAAAGTCGCGAGCACCTTCGGGTGTTGATTTGATCAACATGGGAGTTTCGATTTCCAGGAATCCTTTTTCGCTAAGGTAATTACGCACGAGAATAGCCATGCGATGTCGCAATTCAAGATTACGGCGCACAGGATTGCGTCGGATATCCAAGTAACGATACTTCATACGAAGATCATCACCACCATCGCTATTATCCTCAATAGTAAACGGAGGGGTTTTCGCCTCGTTAAGAATATTCAGTTCCTTTACCTCGATTTCGATCTCACCGGTAGGAATCTTAGAGTTCTTGCTTGAACGTTCAATTACAACGCCTTTTACTTGAATGACATATTCACGTCCCAATTTACGTGCTTTTTCGCATAACTCGGCATTGGATTCCATATTAAAGGCCAGCTGAGTGATACCATAGCGGTCGCGTAAATCTATGAAGGTCATACCTCCCAAGTCGCGAGAACGCTGGAGCCAGCCACAAAGGGTTACTTCCTGGCCTACATGTGCAATGTTTAATTCACCACAAGTATTTGTTCTATACATGATATTTTTAGTATTATCTTTTTTTATTATTATTCAGCTGCGGGGGCAGGCATCTCGCCGGCACTAGCAGCACTGGCAGCAGCAGTGCTGTCTGCAACATTCATAGTTTCGTTCAGTCCTTCAACAGTTTCTGCCAATCCTTCTTTCACTGAAGCAGTAACCTTGTGAGTAATACGATATACAATGGAAGTCTCATCATAGTGGAGTGCTTTAACCTTTTCGAAATGTCCGAAGAAGTTGTTGAAGTACATAATCAAGAAAATAGCTACGGCACACACTAGGATAGATATAATCCAGCGCAACCACTTAGGCATTTTCTTTTCAGCAAACGGGTCTTCAAGAACAATCTTAGGATAGCTTGCCAATTCGGTTAGCGTAGCTCCAAAACGTGTGTTTACAACAATCTTTGCATTTACAGCCCAGCCGTTGGCATTCAGTACAGGACCCAAATTTCGTTTGCGCAACTTATTCCATGCAATAAACATCGAAGGACCAGAAGTACAGAGTAAAATCAGAATTACAAAAAGGGCCATACTGATGGGGTTCTTAAAGAAAGTAGTAAGCAGACCCGTGAGAGCACTAGTGATAAAGCCAATAGCCATACCTATGGCAGCAAAAATACCGGCAAACTTGGCAATATCGAAGGCTTGTTTTTTCTGACCTTCTTTCTTTTCGGCAGACAAAGACACACCATCGGCCTTGGCTGTCATTTCTTCCATCTGCTTGGCCTCTTTCTCAGCAGCAGACTTGTTGACCTTCTCAGTAATAAAGTCACCAATCTTCTTATAAGGCGACCAGAATGCCTGACGAATGCTAATGGGATTGTCTAGTATATGAGTAACAACTGCATCCCAGTCCTGTCCACTACGATCATAGAAGACGGCGTTCTTTCCCACACGGAGATTGTCCAAGTCTCCATCTGTAAGAACGGCTACGATGTTCATGGTAGCATTTTTGACACGAGAAGAGCAAGTACAATAAATCAAGAACATACCGCTAATACGAGAATCATTGAGGTGTTTTGCGGAATCAGTAACACGCATACAGAGATTCAAGCAGCGAGAGTCAATATAGAGTTTACCGGCTTGGAAGATGGCATCTTTAGAACGATCATAAAAATCGGACATCATCACATAGTTGCGCAGCAGAGTATAGAAGTCTCTATTGAGATGAAGAAGTCTTTCGAGGGGTTTGATAGCATCATGTCCATCATTAACTTTGGCTGATTGTTCTTCGTTAATTTCGGTAGTTTTCTCAGCCTTAGAAGACACATAAGAATCGCACTTGGAAACACAAGCATTCCATTCAGCCTCTGAAATACTATCTTTACCTGGATAGTCAACATCAAGAACAAGTGTCTTAACTTTACCAAAAGCCTGTTGCCATGCTGGATTGATGCCCTCATTAATAGGAAGCAAACAGTCAGCATTGGGGCGGGATATGGGATATGTAGAAATTTCTTCAACACAAGTGGCAAGGTTTTTTTCACTAATAGCAGCGACCTTTTCTGCATTGACATCAAGAGCTGAGGTGCTATCACTATGAAATTGTATGAATTTGCAACGCATGAAAAAGTCCGCCACCTTATCTTTAATAGCATTAACAGCAGCTACAGCATCATCTGAATTTGCGCCATAAGGCGAAACTTCAAGAGAAAGCTCACTTAAAGAATCTTCTAAAGCCTTCTTGCAATCTTCATCATAATGCTCAAGGAAACTGTTCAGCTCAGGAAGGGATATAGAATTCTTATCCGACCCCATCAAATGAATAACCTTGATTGCGCTTTCTTTAAGCTGAGCACCTTCTTCATTATCAGTATTAAAATCATCAAGTTCGATAAAGTCTTGACCCAAAAGAATTTTATCCGGATTATTCAAGACCTTGCAAAGCCACTGAGAGGCGGTAATAATCTCATCAACACGAATTTTCCCGTCTCGGTCATAGTCAATCAAATCAAGCGTGCGTTCATCCAATTCAAGGCCCTTAACTGGACAACTTAATACTGTCCACATCTTTTGGTCAAGCTCTGCCAAATGAGCAATATCCGCACCAGAGGTAATATTCACCCTAGTAACACCACCCAAAGAACAATAAGTCCACTTATAATCGCTCTTAGAGCCCATAATCTCAGTCAGTTTCTTTTTCATAGATATACATATATTCAGAATAATCAAATTGCAAAGATACAAATTTTTTTTGACATAGCAATTTAAAATAAGGGCACAGGTAAAAATAATGCAGGAGAAGGCACAGAAAGTCGCAAAATCAGGATGAGCTGCCATGCCGGGCCGGAGGGCCCTGAAACGATGTGGAAGCCGGAGTTACCCATTCTTTCCGGGGAAGCCGGATAATCCGGGGATGCCGTTAGTTCCGGTATCTCCGGATAGTCCGGAGATGCCGGAGGGATTCCGTCCTTTCCGGGAAGCCCCGCCCCATCCCCAGGACCGGAGGCGCCTCCCCTCTCCTTAGGGGGCCTGCTGTGCGCTGCCGCGCGGGCGCAAAAAAAAAGGGGACCCCGAATCGGGATCCCCGTATAGAAGATTGGCGGCGACCTACTTTTCCACAAACAAGTGCAGTATCATCGGCGATGAAGGGCTTAACTTCTCTGTTCGGAATGGGAAGAGGTGAACACCTTCTCTAT
>JAZLGA010000059.1:0-23755 GCA_045616045.1 Bacteroidales bacterium
GAAATAGCTCAGTTGGTAGAGCACGACCTTGCCAAGGTCGGGGTCGCGAGTTCGAGTCTCGTTTTCCGCTCAAAAGCCAAGCGGAATTCTTGGATCAGCGAAAGCAGAAGCAAACGAAGTTTGTTAAGCCGAGTAGCGAAAAAGAATGCTGACTGCTAAAGCAGGCGGAAATAGCTCAGTTGGTAGAGCACGACCTTGCCAAGGTCGGGGTCGCGAGTTCGAGTCTCGTTTTCCGCTCCACAAGGTCCCGAATAAATTCGGGATTTTTTGTGTAAGTGCCTGAGTGGTGGAATTGGTAGACACGAGGGACTTAAAATCCCTTGCCCTTTAAAGGCGTGCCGGTTCGAGCCCGGCCTCGGGTACTAGTAAACCTCCGTAATTAGTTGATTTTCAATTAAATTCGGAGGTTTTTCTTTTTGGTATGTGAAACGTTTTGGTACCTTTAATGCGTTTAAGTGGTGTCTCATCACTATACCTATTTATATTTATTGGTGTCCGCTAAAAGTTTTTGAAGCGGTAAAAAAAATAAGACTGAACCACAAGGAAAGGATTCAGCCTTTTTCGTTACCTTTGTTTTTTTCTACAAAACCTGATAACGATGAACAAAGGTACTCATTTTATCGGACAGCCGATATGCAGAATTTCCATCTGAAATACTTCTATGGTGAAAGTGCCAATACCATCAAGATGCAGATCTGGGTAACGCTCATCGCAAAACCGCTGCTGATGATCTTGCAGAAAGGGCTGAAACGCCAATGGAGCTTCTCTGGCCTGGCGACAATGGTGAAACCCTTATGTATTACGTTGACTTCTACAGCCCCTTCAACATCCTGAGAAAGACTGGGAGAATGTCCTTGCTGAAGCATCTGAAATCCCACCTGAACCGACTTTTTTGACTATGGGGTTTACTTTTGTGAGAAAACATCCCCAACGCCTATTTACTGGCATCGCGGATGGATTTTCGCCTGTTTTTTTGTTTTAGCGGACAGCAATACTTGAATTTATGTTTTAAATTTGTAACACACCAAAAATAACACAAAGGACTGACTTCTCAAACAGAAATCAGCCCTTCTTTTTTTGTCCTCAAAAAAAAGTTTATCAGACAGTAATAAAAGATAATAATTTTCTCTTATCTCAGTTTGTCAAAGCCATAACGAGCGTTGTCACAGAGTTCTTCCTCAATACGAATAAGTTGGTTGTACTTGGCCATACGATCTGTGCGGCTTGCAGAACCTGTCTTTATCTGACCGCTGTTGGTTGCTACAGCGATGTCGGCTATAGTCGTGTCTTCGGTCTCACCGCTACGGTGCGAAGTAACTGTGGTATAACCATGACGATGAGCCATTTCAATAGCGTCCAGAGTCTCACTCAAAGAACCTATTTGGTTAACTTTGATAAGGATGGAGTTTGCGGCACCCATCTTGATGCCTTTTTCAAGGAACTTGACATTGGTCACAAAGAGGTCGTCGCCAACAATTTGGCATCTGTTGCCAATGCGTTGTGTGAGTTTCACCCAGGCATCCCAGTCATTCTCGTCAAGACCGTCTTCAATAGAATCAATTGGGAATTTGTTGATGAGTTGTTCAAGATAGTCAATCTGTTCGTCTGAACTGAGGCGTTTGCCATTAGGATCTTTCTTTTTGCCATCCTTAAGTTGGCTATAGTCATAGAACCATTTGTCGCCTTCGCGGAAGGCAAATTCGGAAGCGGCGCAGTCCATAGCTATCTTGATGTCTTTGCCTGGTTCATAACCGGCAGCCTTGATAGCCTCACAAATGGTAGTCAGCACATCTTCGGTATCTTTGAGAGCTGGAGCGAAACCACCTTCATCGCCAACTGCAGTCGAAAGGCCGCGTTTCTTAAGAAGTTTGGCAAGGTTATGGAACACCTCGGCACCCATGCGTACGCCTTCGCGTACATTGGGAGCACCAACAGGACGTATCATAAACTCCTGGAAGGCTATAGGAGCATCACTGTGCGCACCACCATTGATGATGTTCATCATAGGAATTGGCAACATATAGGTGTTTGTTCCTCCTATATAGCGATAGAGAGGCATTTCAAGATAATTGGCGGCAGCCTTTGCCACAGCAAGGCTTACACCAAGAACAGCATTTGCCCCTAACTTCTGTTTGGTAGAAGTGCCATCCAAGGCAATCATCTTGTTGTCAACACCACGCTGGTCAAGAGCACTCATGCCTATGACTGCTGGGGCAATCAACTTGTTAACGTTCTCAACGGCCTTCAATACACCCTTGCCAAGGTAACGGCTTTTGTCGCCATCACGCAACTCAAGGGCTTCGTTTTCGCCTGTCGAGGCTCCACTAGGAACAGCTGCGCGACCCATAACGCCGCATTCTAATGTAACATCCACTTCAACTGTGGGATTTCCTCTTGAATCGAGGATTTCTCTTGCATGTACTTTCTCTATTATCATTGTAATATATATTTAGTTACTTTTTATGCCGCAAAGATATTGTTTTTATTTCTAAAAACAAAAGAGGTTGGCAAATATTCAGATTTCTTCTTTTGGTTTTTTGTTTTAATAATAACCTAAATATTCTTCAAAACAGTAATAAATTGTATCTTATTGACAAATAGTGATATATCCGTTTTTAAACGTTTATTGTCGTTTTTAACCGATAATAAATGTTTGTTCAACATATTGGTAAAGAAAGACGTCGTTACTTTGCACCGTCGGAAACAGAAAATCCGGTTTCGACACGAAACTTTTACTTATTAACTTATAAATTCACTCATTATGAAAACTATGCGAAATTCGGTCATTCTAACTGGCCGACCGGGTACCGACCCACAGATGAGAACCCTCGAGAACGACAAAAAAATGGCAAGATTCAGGTTTGCTGTCACACAACCCCACTTTGATGCCGACAGGCGGCTTTCATCCGACACGCAATGGTTCAATGTGGTTGCATGGGGAAAGCAAGCCGACATGATTGAAAGCCTAGTACACAAAGGCCACCGTATGATGATTCACGGAACACTTCACAACAACGAATGGACCAACTCAGACGGAGAAAAGCAGCACTCCACGGAAATCCTCGTCAGCGGTTTCTCGTTACTTGAAGAGAAAAACAACAACGCATAAGCCTATTGCATACACCCGATGTGCTGTTTTCGCAGCACATCGGGATAGGCTATAAGAGCCATTAATCTGAACTTTAACACAAAAACAATACTTATGAAAACAACCAAGAACTTCCCCCTCGTCGAACTTGACGATATCTATGAAACACAAATGGACTATTCCCTTGAAGAAGAACCCGACTACCTATTGGATTACCTATTTTAAAGACTAAAGAAATGAGTACACGAGCACACATCAAAATCACTGACGGGCATGACTCTTTCTGTCTGTATCACCACCACGATGGCTACCCACAAGGCGTAGGCAACGACATAAAGAAATATCTGGAGAGCATCAACTTCTTCACCAAACCCAAATATTGCCCCGACCATTATATCGAAGCCATTTGCCTGGCAAACAAAATGGTAAAGGGTATTTTCAGTATCCTCTATGACGATATAGACACGCAATATGACCTCACCACAGGATTGCACGGCGATGAAGAATTCTGCTACCACATTGACTGCAAAAGGCGCGAACTGCATTGCTATCGCGTAAGTTGGGACGACTCTAACCCATGGAACCAAAGACACGAATTGGACATTAGTGAGCCCGGATAAGTCAATCAATTGCCAGCAAGCATCGGGTGGTTTGCCCGATGCTTGTCATGCAACAAGCCAAATAAAACAGGCCATCAAAAACACAAAAAAAATTTTTTTATTTTTGCGCATCGAAATACGCCGCAAATGCAACGCTACAAAAGTTGGATATTACCTATTGCCATCTTGCTCGGATTATTTTTCCACGAGCATATTGCTAAACTTGGCCCATTCCTTCCCTATTTGATTTTTGTGATGTTGTTTTTCTCGTTCAATGCATTAGATGTCAAGAAGATGCATGCTTCTATGTTCGACATTTGGCTATTGCTATTCCAGATTGTTGTGTCAACAGTGTGCTATATATGTGTTAGGCAGTTTGACGAAATTGTTGCCCAAGGTGTCTTTGTCACCATTCTTGCGCCTACAGCATCGGCTGCCATAGCTGTATCACTAATACTTGGCGCCGACATTGCAATGATGAGTACCTATCTTATGCTTTGCAACGTTATGGTTTCGGTTGTTGCTCCACTTTCGTTCACACTGATTGGCGCAGCACCCGGCATGTCTTTCTGGCAATCATTCCTTACCATTTTGGAAAAAGTGTTTCCGTTGCTTATTCTGCCTTTCCTTCTGGCAATGCTGACACGGTTTGCATGGCCCAAGGCAAACGAATACATCAACAAACACAAAAACGCCTCTTTCTATGTTTGGGCCGTCTCGCTGACAATAGTAATAGCACGCGCCATTGGAATGATTATGGACAACTTTAAAGACCACCATGCGATGTTTGTGACTATGACAGCACTATCTATCTTTGTCTGCGCTCTTCAGTTCTGGGCCGGCAAAAAGATTGGCAAGCGTTATGGCGACTCTATTGCAGGCGGTCAGGCTTTGGGACAAAAAAACACAGTTTTGGCCATTTGGATGGCTCAAAATTTTCTTAACCCATTAAGTTGTGTCGTTCCAACGCTTTATGTAGTATGGCAAAACCTATTCAACAGCTTCCAGATGATGATGAAAGAACGGGCCGACAGGAAGAAGCAAATCACAAATAGATTATCTTCACACCCGACGGAGGCAAACTAATTTCAAAAACCTCGCTGTCAAAATCATCTATTCCGCCCGACAAATGTTTCACACCCATTAGTTCAAGTGCGTCAGCAGGTATCCTGACTTGAACCGTACGGGACTCGTAACGATTAAAGTTTACAACAACAAGGGCTTTCTGTCCTTTAGTATAACGTAAAAATGCATAAACAAACTGTGGGTCGAAATGCGAATACCATGGATTGCACCACATTAGGTCGTAAAAATCGCCCATGCTAAAGGCTTCGTTTGTGTTACGAAGTTTAAGCAACTCTGCATAAAAATCAAACAATCCTCTCTGTTTCTCATTCATCAATGAAGTGTCATATTTGCCTTCATTGGTCCATTTCTGCAAGTCAGGCATATTGTAATAGTCGAAAATGGTAGTACGGCCGTCATCGCCACTATATCCCTGCTGACCCAAAGCCGCTTCGCCACAAGCCTGTCCATTGTAAATCATCAAAGGATTGCGATTCATGAGCGCAGCCAGTGCCATGGCAGGCCGTGCGACATCGGCATCGCCAAGAAAATGAGGCGAAGCCAAACGCTTCTCATCATGATTTTCCAAGAAACGGAGCATTTTGTCGTCATGGCCATTAAGGTTTTTCCAAATATCACTGATGGACGAGGCTGGAGCATTCTCCATAAGCACAGACTCAACAATGTTGTAAAAACCCATTTTGTCGTAAAGGTAATCGAACCCCGCTCCTAAAAATTCTTCATAAAGTTCTGGCTGATATATCTCGGCTAAAAAAACAGTTTGATAGTTGGATTTTACATTTGCTATAAGCCAACGCCAAAACTCAACAGGCACCATGCTTGCCATGTCGGCACGGAAACCATCAACGCCCTTGTAACACCAATATTCGACTATGTTCAACATTTTTCCCCAAGTGTCGGGGATTAGTCCAAAATGACGGCTGCCATTAGAATAGTCCACACCATAGTTAAGTTTGATTGTGTCGTACCAATCGTTAATCGAGGGGTTGGGGCGAAAAACATCGTTGCCTGTTGCCTTGGCAGGATTTTCAACATAAGGGCAGTCAGGATTAATAACACAAGGCACATTTAAGGACTGGCCTACACAATAATAGAAATTGTTGTTGGGCGAGAAGGCCATGCTGGTATTGTCATTAGTGCCAAACTGGGGTGCTTCGCTGTTGAGCGAATGGTATTCGCGCGACAAGTGGTTTGGAACAAAATCAATGATGACCTTCATCCCATGCGAATGAATCCTGTCAACAAGCTGCTCAAACTCTGCCATTCTCTCACTCGGATTTGTCGCCAAATCAGGGTCTATATCATAATAGTCGGTTATGGCGTATGGTGACCCGGCCTTACCTTTGGTAATGTCTGGATGGTTTGGTTCCAACCCAACATTATCATATCCGGTCTGTGTGGCATGACGCAGGACTCCAGTAAGCCAAATATGCGAAAAACCCAAATCAGAAAGTGCCTTCAATGCATTGTTGTCAATATCTGCAAAATGGCCACAACAGTTTTCGCTTATACTGCCGTTTTTGACACATTGAGTGTTTTTGTTTCCAAAAAGGCGAGGAAACAGTTGGTATATGTTTATCATGGCAGAGTGTTTATCAATACTTTCTCTTTATTGTCGTTGACCAAGACCTTGCAACAGTATTCATTAAGGCTGCTGACAGTCTTACCTGGCAAGTCATAACGGCCCCACAGATGCATAGGAACAAAAAAATCGACCTTAAAACGATCCAAAAATTGTTTAGTTCCTCTATAAATTTCATCCTCCAGACGAGGGTCAATAGGAAACATCGCTATGTTAAAGCGGTCAAAACCCTGTCTGACCTTATCCACCGAAGCAAGAAAGCACCTCTCCATATTGTCAAGCGTTTCAACATCCATCTCACTTTTAAGATACCAATTGTTGTTGTCTCCGGCATGATAAGCCGTGACCCCGCCCGTTTCAATAGCAAACGAAAGGCCTATGTCGGTTGAGGGGCATGCAGTAAGCCTTATGTGTTCATCTTGATAGACCTCGTTTAGCTTGATGAAATGCGACACGGATGAAAGCTGATTGTCGCCAAGGCTCTCTCTGATGTCACGCGAAAGGATTATCTTGACATTAGTATTTGGGGCTTCAATCTTGAAGATATTTTTGTTGAAATGGTCGGGGTGTGCGTGAGAATTGACAAAATAAAGTTGCTTTTTTGTATTATAAGCAAAATTTGCCACGAAATTATTTGTCGTGTCGCGAAAGAAGTCAAATACTACAGCAGTATCGGATGTCTCAAGAATGAAACAACTATGAAAGACAAAAGTCAACTTGAAAGGAGGAATTGTTGGAGGTTGTAAAGGTGTGCACATCAAGTTGATTGTTTGTTAATGGAGTCAGTCTTCCTGTTTTACGAAAGTGGTTCCCAAGATGCGAGTAGTGCGAGCAGGAACGCGTTTCACATAGAAACGGCCTTCTTCGTCCGAGAACTTATAATGAAGCCTATCGCCCCTTTTGATTGACTTGAAAGCCTTTCTGCTCTGCCAATTGGTTTGGAAGTCAGATGACTTTGTGCGATAAAAATGGTGTTTCTTTTTGCCGCTATAGTCGGAAGTGGTTATTTTGTTAAGTCTGCTTTTGTCGGCACGGAAAAACCTGTTAGGGTCTTTAATGTTGTGAACGATTATTTTGTAAACCTTTGAGCTAACAGGCACTATATCAAAAACTTTCTGTTCCAGAGGTGCGTTTAACGAGTCGTAAGCCAATTCGGCATAAAAAGTGTTCACGTCTCCATTTTTAGCTATAGGTGCTATTATGAGTGTCATTGCGGCAGTGTCACCATCGTTGGCCTTGTATGTTCCCTGAAATGTGCTACATATCAAATTGACGTCCTCTTCTGTGTATTTGGCTGGTTTTTGCGCAAAGCATACTGTTGAAAGTGTAATGGCTATCGCCAAAAAGCAAAACTTCTTCATTCCAATTTTTTTTGCAAACTTACACATTTTTTCAGTACGATCAATACAAGTGCCTTATTTTTCGAATGGAACTGCATGTCAGAACAATAAGTGCTACATTTTGTTTCGCCTGCTTCTCTTTTTTATAACCTTGTTTGTTGAGTCTATAGTCTGAAATTTATTTTCTTAAACTCACATCTATCACAAAAATAAATCATAACTTTGCAAAAAAATAAGACTATGCCATACACTTACGAATACCCCCGTCCATGCGTAACAACCGACAGTCTGGTGTTCAGGAAAATCGACAACAAATGGTTCATCCTGCTCATCGAGCGAGGAAACGAACCTTACAAAGGATGTTGGGCCATACCTGGAGGCTTTGTTGAGGAATATGAGGGCCTTGAAGACGCAGCCGAACGCGAACTGAAAGAAGAAACTTGCTTGACAGGCATTGACCTGCATCAGTTAGGCGCATTTGGCCGCCCTGACCGCGACCCGCGACATCGGACCATAACAGTAGCATTTGTCGGCATAGACAAAGAATGTACACAAACAACAAAAGCCAGCGACGACGCCTCAAAGGTACAGTGGTTCAACATAGAAAAATTGCCCCCTTTAGCTTTCGACCACGATGAAATTATTGATATGGCAATAAACAAACTGAAAGATTTGGAATAAAGTTTGGACAGACAGCAAAAAGAATAACACTTTCATTATGGAAAAAAACAAAAGACACGTAATCCCAATAATGGTTGCAATGGCCTTCTTGCTTGCCTCGTGTGGCATTTCCACGGATAATGAAAAGGAAATAGACCCGCAACAAATCTACGGCAAGTGGCAAGAAGGAACGCTTTACGAACGATACTATGCCGACTCGATTGAATATGTTCTGCAAAGCGGCACCCACATCAAGGTCGTTGGCACCACTTGGGATGAGGCCGACGACATCACCGAACAAGAAGCACTTCCATTCAATTGGACAATAAGCCAAAACAACACATTGCTGCAGTCGCATATCCTCTTCAACGGCGCAGTGACACCTAAAACCTACACCATAACTGAACTTACTGCAGATGTTTTCGTGTATCACGATAACTATGGTGTTGAACATAGTTTCACAAAAGTAAACTAACCAATTACTAAGGCGAAGCGATGAAAAAAGCACTGAAAATAACGGGCATAACACTTCTTTCTATTGTAGGGCTGGCCATAATTGCTGCGACTACCGCCGCCATAATAATAACGTCGTCAGGACAACTGACCAAAATTGCAAACAAATATGTCCCACGCTTTGTGGACTGCGAGACACATTTGGGCAAAGCCGACTTGACCATAAAGACTTTCCCAAACCTCGGTGTTGAAATCAACGATGTTACATTCATCAACCCTATTCAAGGCTCTCCTTCCGACACTTTGGCAAGCATAGAAAAATTAATCCTGTCGGCCGACATAAAAAAAATACTCAAAGACAAGGAAATCCAGGTTGAAGAGTGTTTTTTGGAAAACGCTTTCATCAACCTTTATACCGACAGTGCTGGCAAAACCAACTACGATGTCTTCGGCAAGAAAGACGACACCGACACCACAAGCCCAAAATTTGACTATTCAGTTGACTTGAAGCAGGTTAAACTAAAAAATTCTTCTTTGACTTATACCGACAAAAGTTCAAACCTTTCGACAAGCATGAGTGGCCTTGACATTGGCCTGAAAGGCAACCTAAAAGACGACGACATCAACGCAGAAGCCGAATTGCACACTTCGAGCATCGACTTCAACAGCGGAAAGCTTGCAATAAACGCAAACAACATTGACCTATCATACAATGGCGACATCAATGGTTTTAAACTCATAGATGGAACCTTGAAACTCAACACACCTGACATAACGCTGAAATATGACGAGAATTTCCTCGCCAACGACACACTCACCCTTGAACTGCCATTGCGTTTCAATCTCAACAATATGACAGCAAGCCTCGACAAGGCTAAAATAGGCCTTAACGATTTGGATTTCGACATTGACGGCATCGGCAGTTATTCGGACAAAGGAGACATTGGCATGGACTTTACGCTAAACACAAATGTGCTATTTATAGAAAATGTGATAAAGCATCTGCCCGCAGAAATATCCGAGACATTGAATGAGATGAAGATAACCGGAAAGGTTAAACTTAGCGACTGTACCATAAAAGGAGTCTTCAACGAAGAAAAGATGCCTCTCATAGCTACCTCAATAAATGGTGAAGACATTGCCCTTAGTGTAGAAGCATTGCCTTATCCTTTGACCAACATTGTAGTTGACGCTGCACTAAGCCTGGATCTTTTGAACCAGTCGAGACTGTCCATCAACAGTGTGACAGCAGACATGCACAAAAGCCACCTAGAAGCCAAAGGCTCCATTGACGACCTTACAAACCAAATGGTGATGAACCTTGACATAAAGGCCGATATGCCACTAAGCGACATAAAAGCATACATGCCCGACGAAGTAAACCTGAACGGACAAGGCAAGGCAAATCTAAAACTTACCAATACCGATCTTGACAATTTGCTACTATCATTTGACAACTTCAATTTCAACAGGGTCTTTTCAGATGGCAACATTGTGTTGAACAATTTCAAAGTGACATATTCCGACAGCATAAAGGCAGAATCGCCAAAGCTCAACATTGGTATCACAACGCCAGCGTCGCGCAAAGAAATAGGCAACAAAGGCGTTTGTCTTACAATTGACGGCAACAGCCTTGATGTCGCAGTGGGCAACAGCATAAAGACATCTGTAACACGACCAGACATCACCCTCCGTGCCGACAACTTCCTTAAAGGGTATGAGAGAATGGATGCCAAAGCCGACCTTAAAATGGACCATATCGACTTCAGGCTTGACACCGTCAGCGTTTCGTCAAACACAACACACTTTGTTGCCGAAACAGCCCCAAACAACAAAAACACCGATGGACTCGTTCTTTACACAAATATCGACAACAATGTGCTTTCGGCTGCATTAGGCGACCATTACTCGCTTGTAAGCGACAAATTCAAACTGACGGCTACTTTGGAAGAAGACAAAAACCAACCAGAAAACAATCCGCTGAGACACTGGAACCCCACAAGCGACCTCAAACTGACAAACGCCCTGCTAAATGTTGACGGCATTGAAGACAAGATTTCGGTATCTGACATTGACTTTATGGTCAACAACAACGAATTGTCAATAAACAGATGTGCTGCACAACTTGGCAAATCAAACATCAATCTGCAAGGCAACATCATAGGCATTACTGACTGGATATACAAGGAAGGAGAACTAAAGGGTGAGTTGGACCTGAAATCCGACCATCTTGACATAAACGAGATTATGAAAATGACAAGTGGCATTGGAGTCGATGAGGAGTCGATAGCCCCAGCTGAAGGAGAATATGTTGACGAAGAGGCCGACCCTTTCATTGTGCCTCGCGGAGTAAACCTTGCCTTCACCATAAAAACAAAAAAAGCCCTATACGGCAACTTTGACCTTAACGACTTGGGAGGTCGTCTGACCGTCAACAACGGAAAACTGATACTCGAAGAGATTGGCTTCACCAACGAAGCCGCCGAGATGCAACTAACGGCCATTTATGAGTCACCAAGGCGCAGCCACCTGTTCCTTGGTATGGACTTCCACTTGCTGAATGTCAAGATAAACGACCTTATTCACATGATTCCAGAAGTCGATACACTCGTGCCTATGCTCAAGACTTTTGACGGACATGCTGAATTCCACATAACAGCACAAACCAACCTCAATGCCAAATACGAACCAAAAATATCAACACTGCGCGCCGCTGCCGACCTGGAAGGACAAAACCTTTATGTGAAAGACACAACTTCGTTCTCGAAGATGACCAATATGCTGAAGGTAAGTTCACGTGGAGAATACCGTGTTGACAGCCTTGATGTACAATTAACCGTTTTCCGCAACGAAATAGACCTATATCCATTCCTTATCACCATAGGGAAATACAAGGCTGTAGCCTCCGGAAGGCACACTCTCGACAAAAACTGCAACTACCATATCTCTGTGACCGACACACCACTTGCAATTCGGCTTGGCCTTGACATAAACGGTCCAATGAACAACTTGAATTATAAACTTGCACCATGCAAATACAAGAACCTTTACCGTCCTGAACGACGCAAAGACACAGACAATATGGTTCTTGAACTCAGGAAACTCATATCAAACTCACTAAAGAAAAATGTGAAGTGACGGTTTGGTGGCCGAGATGGCAATAATCTCAAAAAGACCTCAGAAGCCGTAGCATTTTTTAAAAAAAGTTCACCTCACATGTGCATATCAGAAACCAAATCCGCTAAAGATTTCTGTTTCCGCTTTTTTGCAAACATAATAAAACCCTGAAAGTTAGAAAAAAAACTGACCTGTAGAGTCGCTATGTCTTTTTTTTCAGCCCGCATTTTGGCCTATACGCCTAAAAAGCCATGGTAAAACTATTGCATATAGCAGGTTTTTAGGAGACTAATCCGTCCCCTTTAACCTAAAACTTGAAAATAGTCTTTAGGATGAAGTAGATGCCGAACAGCATAAGTATTATGCCTGTAATTTTGTTCATTATGGCAACTCGTCTGGAATTGAAGAAGCGTTTAAAAGCAGATGCGCCGTATGCTTTCAGCACATCGCACATCATGCTGACGCCCATTGTGATTGCAAAAAACGAGCCTACCGCAAAACGATTTCCTTCCATCTGTACAGAAACAAGGGCTACCGTTCCTATCCAGAAAATCCACACAAAAGGATTCAAGATGTTAAGTGCGAAACCTTTCATTATATATGTGAAACAGTTTGACTCATTGTCAACGACCGGCAATGAGGTGTCCGTTTCACCTTCTATGCCGGTGGGTTTTGCCTTGCGCCTATAAGTGAACAACCCAAACAATATCAAAATCACGCCTGCTGCCAAACCAAAAAGAAACTCGTTGCCTTCAATGACCACTTTGACAGAAGTCATAATGCACAACACTATCATAAGTATGTCGTTGGCAGCAACGCCCAGAGCAAACAACAATCCAGGCTTGACCCCTCTACTAATGCTTGTTTGGACAAGTGTAAAAAAAGCAGGCCCCATTCCAAAAACAGTAGCTAGGCTAAATCCCAAAATAAGCGCATCTATTACGTCGCGAGTTGTCAACATATGTTATCTTCCTATTTCTTTCAAATAATCCTGCCACATTTTCAAACGCTCTCCTTTTAGCACTCGCGGGAATTTTGTTGCACCGCCCGACTTGCCAATTTTCTTCTCCATAAAATCGTAGAAGACTTGAGTTGGGAGAATGTCTATCTTAAGGTCTTTGATGGCTTCAAGCCTCTCAACGGCATAGTCATCGTTAAGTTGGCATAAATATTTATCAATCTTGTCGAGTGCAAGTTGGCGGTCAAGTGGAGAATCGGCACCTATATACCAATGATGAGCATACATTGTGTCATGGCGTATTCCAGCCACGGTAAACTCACAAATGTCAACACCAGTTTCTTCTGACAGCATTTGGACGGCACGTGTCATATTGTCTTGCGAAAGATGTTCGCCAGTAATGCTCAAGAATTGTTTTGTACGGCCCGTAACAGCAATCTCGCAGCGTTCCTTATTCAAGAAACTGACGGTATCGCCAATGAGATAACGCCAACTGCCAGCGCATGTGGAGAGCAATATAGCATAATCCGTATTCTCTCTAACTTCGTCAAGAAGTAGCGACTTGGCATCAGGGCGTATGGTGCCTTCATCATCAAAATTATTCTCATTGAACTCTACAAACTCATAATACATTCCATTGTCAATGAGCAACTGCATCACCCTTGTCATCAAGTCTACCTGATATGCTATATAGCCTTCTGAAGCAAGATAACTCTCTATGTAAATCATTTTCTTGCCAAAAAGACGCTCAAAGCTCTTTTCGTAAGGTGCAAAAGCCACTCCACTGTGGACATAAACCTTAAGGTTGGGCCACAAGTCATGAATATTGTTGAGGTTATATTCTTTAATAATGCGTTCAAGCAGTATCTGCACCCATGCAGGTACACCCACAATCACGCCAATATCCCATTCGGGTGCGGCCTTAACCATTGCATCAAGTTTCTCTGGCCAATCCTTTATTTTCGACAATACGCCGCCGGGTTTGTAGAAATGGTCGAACCACTTGGGTACCCTGCCAGCCGATATTCCAGATATGTCGCCAGCATAGTAGTCATATTCGGGATAGTATTTCAATTCGGTGCTGCCGCCAATCATAAGCACACCTTTGTTGTAGAATTCAGTTGGAAAATCGTAGCGGGTAGCCGACACCAATTGGCGAATGCCAGCCGATGTTATCGTGCCTAACATAGGCCGTGTAATAGGGATGAACTTGCTTGCCGCCTCAGAGGTTCCAGAACTGAGTGCGAAATATTTTATCTTTCCTGGCCATGAGATGTTCTTCTCTCCACGTAGGACTCTAAACCACCACTCGTCGTGCATCTTGTTATAGTCAAAAATAGGTACACGTCGGGCATATTCTCCCCTAATGTCATCGGACAATAGGATTTCAGAAAAACCATACTTTTTGCCAAACTCGGTGTTTTTTGCACGTGACAGCAGTCTCTTGAGTTCTTTTGTCTGTGCCTTGACTGGATTAGTATGCTTCTGCTTGTATTCGACAGGTATGTTCTTTAACCCAGCAATGGTTTTTATCAACATTCCCAGTATTGGTATTTCCATATTTACTCGATTTAAAGTACAAAAAAATTATTCTTTCAGCAATATAGGTAGAAACATGAAGATGTCCGGACTCCATGCCACCATAAAAACTAAACTAATTGTTCTTAACGGGGATGACAAAAAGGCATATAATATAAGCCAAAAGTCCACTACCTCCCATAAACGAGAACAGAATCCACAAAACACGGACCACGACGGGATCGATCATTAGATATTCTCCTATGCCACCGCAAATACCGGCAAAAACTTTATTGGCGTTAGAGCGATAGAGACGCTTGACTTGATTTTCCATAGTTCCTTAATTTTTTGCAAAGATACTTATTTTTCTCTATGGGCGCAAAAAAAAGCCAATTGTTCCAAAGCTGTTCTCGCTTCACTATTGTCCAAACCTTCAAGTTGCTTTGCGGCTAACAAAGTGTAACGGTCTATGGCATTTTCTGTATATTTCATTCCTGGGCCTTGTCTTACCTCTTCGACTATGGCAGCAAGATTGAGCTTATTTTTTATGTCATTTATAATTTTGTTTCTTTCGCTTTCGCTTAGCGTGGTCAGATGCACTATTAGAGGCAATGTGAACTTGCCTTCGTTAAGGTCTTGGCCTAAAGGCTTGCCTATGGATTTTGTGCCATAGTCAAGCAAGTCATCGCACATCTGAAAGGCTGTTCCAAAATAAGTTCCATAGTTGGCAAGTGCCTCAGTTTGCGACGTGTTGGCATGCGCTGTCAGTGCCCCTGTCATGCAGCAGGCCGAGAGTAGGGCGGCTGTTTTGTTGCGTATCACACTTATGTAATCTTTTTCGTCGAGGCTTGTGGAGTTTGTGTTGTGCATCTGCGTCAGCTCACCACGCCCCATACATTGTGCGGTTTCGAGAATGATATTGATGATGTTGCGGTTCTCGTTTCTTGTCAGATGCGACAGGGATTGCGCCAGGAGGTAGTCGCCAACGAGGACAGCGGTCTTGTTGCCACATAATGCGTTGAGCGACGGACTGCCGCGCCGTGTGCCAGCCTCGTCGATGACATCATCGTGGAAGAGGGTTGCTGTGTGCAGCAGTTCGACGGCAATTGCGGTGTGAAAAGTGTCGTCAACAATACCACCGCAAGCCGCTGCGGAGAGCAACACCAAAATGGGTCGCAACATTTTTCCATGCTTTTGTCCGCCAAGCAAGTCTTGCAGATGGTTAGACATATTGTGCATCTCGTTGGCAAACCGAAACTCGAACTCCTTAAATTCAGCATCAATGGGATGAATTATGTCATTTATCGTATGCATCACATTTTTTCGATATGCAAAATTAGGAAAAATTTGCTATATTTGCGAAAATTATATCGCCATGAAAAGATTGCATCTTATTTTGTCAACTATTGTGTTAATAGCCATATCATTAGTTGTGCTTGGTGCTGCAAATCCGTCAAAAAAATACTATACAGATATGTGGAAATCCATAGAAAAGCATGTTAAGAACAATCTGCCAGAGTCAGCGGGTAAGGAACTTGACAAACTTGAAGAAAAGGCTTTTGCTGAAAAAAACTACATGCAAATTCTAAAAGCCACTCTTTTCCGTTACAAAATATTCCAACAGAAAGAAGAGTGCGATGTGGCACCTGCATACCTCAAGTATGCCGAGACGATGTGCGACAAACTCGACAAGGCCCACGCATCCATACTCAAAGAAATGATTGCTGACATGTACGGCATCTATCTTGACGAAAACAGATGGATGATAAATAGCAACAAGCCCATCGACGACGGCACCATCCCGACTGAGATGAAATATTGGGACAACGAGACATTCAAAAACAAGATAAACACCCTCTACAAAGAAGCTATTGCAGCCTCCGACGAACTGAAAAAACTTAATACTGCCGACTATGTTACCTTATTGGACGAAAAAAACAGCAAAAATATACTTGAAAATGTTGATTATGAACCAACTATGTTCGACTATGTCTTCCACCGCATCGAGAAATACTACTCCTCTGAATCGACCGCCGACAACATAAAATCGACAATGGACACCGAGCAATGGTGGCTCCCCGCCAAGGAGTTCACCAAGGCACAGCTTGGCAACGACGACGACCCGCTGATAACATGCCTGAAAATATTCCAACAGCTGATTGACGACAAAAGTTCGAACGAGAACGTACGCATATACAACAATGTGAAACGCCTCCAGTTTGTGAACGGCATACTTGATGAGAACGACCGCTTCATAAAAATCATCGAAGACATATACGAGAAAAACGCACAAAAGCCTGTCGGCTCCAACATAGCCTGCTATCTCGCTTCGCAATATGTGAGAACTTATTCAGAAAAAGACAGCGCCACATTCGACAACTATAATAAAGCCCTAAAGCTGTGCAAGAATCTCAATAACGACAGTTCTGCCCTGTCACTGGTTCGGTACATCCAGAACAAGGAAATCTCTGTCAGCATCGAAAAAGTGACACTTCCCAACGAGCCCCTGCCGGCCGTGATAAGCTACCGCAATACCGACCATCTATATTACAAGATATTTAAACTTAGCGAAAGCGACAAGAAAAAGATAGAATCGCTGAAACATAACGAGCGTATGCCTTGGCTCGACAGCCAACAACACGTCAAAAAAGGTGATGTTCAGCTGACCGCCGAAAGCGATTATCGCCACCACAGGACCATTGTCGCATTGCCAGGACTCCCTTCCGGCGAATATGCTATGATAGGCCGCTATGATGAGAATGCCAAGGCCGATAGCAACAAGTCTTTTTTGATGTTTTTCCAAGTCTCAAAGCTTTGCTTTATACAAGACAACAATGGCTCACAGACCACCATCTACACACTTGACCGCAAGACAGGTCATCCAATCCCCAATGTGAAGGTTGAATGCTTCGCCACCAATTACAACTACGAAAAAAGTACCAGTGAGAAAAAAGTCCTTTACACTACCATATCTGATGCCAATGGCAAAGCAGTGGTGAAACAGACTGATGTGAATGATGGTTTCAAAATAAACCTCTTCGGCAATAATGATGCTCTCCTCACCGACGACAACCAGTATCTCAGAAACGAGACACCAGACCAGCCTTACCTGCGAACATCTCTCTTCACCGACCGTGCCATTTACCGCCCCGGACAGACAGTATATTTCAAAGGTATCACCGTGCGCATACAAGGCGATGACCAAAACGTAGTAGCCGAACGCGACGAGAATGTGACTTTTCTTGATGTTAACTATCAGGAAATAAGTAAGTTAAAACTTAAAACAAACAAATGCGGTAGTTTCAACGGGTCGTTTGTCATACCCACCAACCTGCTCAATGGAAACTACACCATAAGAACAGAAAACGGCTCGGTGTCTTTTAAGGTTGAGGAATACAAACGCCCTACCTTTGAGATTCACTTTGACAAATACAAAGACCAGTACAAGCTCAACCAGGACATCACTATTGAAGGCAGTGTCGATGCCTATGCAGGTTTCTCAATCGACGGGGCCAAATGCACCTACAAGGTGGTACGCAGGACATCGTTCCCGTGCCGCTGCTGGTGGTGCGACTACCCAAATGTCAACGACGAGACCATAGAGATGGGTGAAACCATAACCGACGAGAACGGCAAGTTCCACATCAAGTTCAACCTGCGCCCTGCACGCCGCCTCAAACCCGAGCAACAGCCCGTCTTCACCTACGAGATTGAGGTAAAGGCCACTAGTCCACAAGGCGAGACACACTCCTCAATACACTCTATTAGAGCAGGATACAGTGACATCACATTATCAACAAATATACCTTATAAGGTCGAGAAATCGGAGGTGGGTAATTATAAAGTGTCTGTTCAGAACATGAACTGGCAACCAGCCAAGAGTAAGGTGAAATATACCCTCTATCGTTACGAAAACACAGAAAGGTTATGCGAAAATGAACTCCTCGACCGTAAACTATACAGTGACGAGGAACTGAAAACATTGTTCCCTGATGTGGACTACTACAACAAACCAAATCAGAACAAGACACAAGTTGCTACTAAGACCATTGATGTTGATGCCGACACCTTACTTTTTGAAGGCATGGACTTCTTGCAGGGCAACTATCTTGTTGAGTTGACAAGCCTTGACGACACTTTGGTAAAGACATCAACACAGTTTACCGTGTATGACAAAAAGTCAAGTCAGATGCCCGCCACCGAAAGAATGTGGTCTTACTGCGACAAGAATTCGATTAAACCAGGCGAGAAGGTTACTTTACGCATAGGCACCTCAACGACCGACACCAAGGTGTGGGTACGCATCATGCACGGGAAAGATATACGCGAGGAGAAATGGATGACGCTCAATAATAACGTTGTTGACATAGTTTACAAGGCTACTGAGGCCGACCGTGGCGGCATCGACATAAAGGCTGGATTCGTGCGCAGCAACAAGGAGGCACTCACTAATCATCACGTGAGCGTCAGTTTCGACAACATGGACCTTGATGTTCAGCTTGCCACTGTGCGCGACAAGCTCTCTCCAGGCGAGGCAGAGACATGGAAGGTCACTGTCACCGACAAAGATAAAAAAGGTGTGGAGGCTGAGCTCCTCGCAGGAATGTATGATGCATCACTAGACGACTTGGCTTTCCATTACTGGCCGTTCGGGATGAAACCTTCATCGAAATACTCCAGCTCTTTCTCAACCGACCACCTGTTCTACAGCTGCGTCGCCAGCACACAGTATGCATATAAGCCGACAATAAAACTCTTTGAGTTCCTCTTGCCATCCGACTGCAACATCATAATGCCTTACATGCCTATAAGGCCTCATTTGCCGAGTCCAGCAATGGGAGGCCTCCAATCAAACATGTTGTTTAAGGCAGACAATTCAAGAGCCATGATGATGAATTCATACGCTTTAAACGAAGAAACAGTTGACGAGGAAGAGTCCATGCCCACGATGAATATGGCTGCTGACAAAGCTACCGACATGGAAGGGGATGGTGCAGAACAGCCTGTCGCTACAGAAAAGACAGACGAGGAAAGCGAGACCGTACCCAAGCTGCGTGAGAACTTCAACGAGACAGCATTCTTCTATCCCAACCTCACCACCGACAAAGACGGCAACACCACATTCAGCTTCACCATGCCTGATGCCGTGACACGTTGGCAACTTATGATGCTCGCCCACAACGAGAAACGTCAGGCAGGCTACAAGCAATACACCTTCGCCTCAAGCCGACCCGTGATGATAATGCCCGACATGCCGCGATTTGTCTATGACCATGACACCCTATATCTGGTCGCCAACGTGATAAACACTGGTGACGAAAGCGTCAAACCTACAGCTAAACTTGAAGTGTTCGATGCTCTCACCATGAAACCCATCGATGGTGTGGTGATAAGCCAGACCAACGTTAGCCTGCCTGAGATAATGCCTAGTCGCAGCCATGAAGCCAGCTGGAAGGTGGCAGCACCACATGACATCAGTCTGCTTGCATTCCGTTTCACCGCTCTTTGTGGGAAATTCAGCGATGCCGAACAACATATACTGCCAGTGCTGAGTAGCGAGGTGTTCCTCACGCAGACTCTGCCTTTCACCGTCAATGCTGAGACCGAAAAGACTTTCTCATTCGATGGCCTTGCCAACACAAGCGACGTGGAACGCAACTACGCCATGACACTCAATTTCAGTGCCAACCCTGTGTGGTACGCCGTGCAGTCGCTGCCTTACCTTGCCGACATAAAAACCGACCGCGCCGAGACAGCTTTCTATGTGTTTTACGCAAACACCATCTCATCGTATATCGCCAAACACACACCCAACCTCATCAACTACATAAAAAAATGGCAGATAGAGACACCTGATGCGTTGATGTCGCAGTTGCAAAAAGACGAGCATCTGAAAAACATACTGATACAGGAGACCCCTTGGGTTCTCGAAGCCAAGAGCGAAACGGAACAACGCTCAAGGATAGCCAACCTCTTCGACATGAACAACATGAGCCAGCAGCTGCACAACTGCATCGACATCATCGAGAAGAAACAGAAGCCGTCAGGCGGTTGGCCTTGGATGGACGGCATGCCAGAAAACTCATATATAACAATGTATATCCTCTCGGGGATAGGCCGTCTGGACAAGATGAACGCCTTAGATGCCCTTCCGGCAAACGAGAGAAACCGTATCATGACGATAGCCAACAATGCAGTGAGATATCTGGAGTATGACGTGGCCAAATACTACCGTGAGATGAAGTCATGGAATAAAGAATGGAGCATTGGCACCTATACGCTCAGCGAGCTCTACGCCCTCAGCTTCTTCGACGAGCAGAACTCTGACCGTGACTTCAAAGAGGCCAAGAAATACTTCATGAGCCGCCTTGACGAGGAATGGACCAAATTCACCTTCAACAACCGCTCAAAGGCTGCTGTTCTACTGTTCCGCAACGACAACGAAAAGACCGCCAAGTTGATGTTGCAGTCGTTCAGGGAATGTGCGCAGAAGAATGAGCAGATAGGAATGTACTGGGCCAAGAAGTACTTCTCGTTCGACTCGCATGTGGCAACCCATGCCAACATCATGGCAGCCTTCGCTGAGATTGAGAACGACAACGAGACCCTCGACCAACTTCGCGTGTGGCTGCTCACGCAGAAACAGACCAACGAATGGGAGAACAGTGCCTCTACAGCCGAAGCCGTCTATGCTCTGCTCATGCGAGGCTCTGACTGGCTGCACGACAGCAAGGCTGTCACGCTAAGTTTTGCCGACCAGAAAATCGACACTGACGACGCTGTGGCCGGTACAGGCTTCATACAACGCCATTGGGACGCTGTAGAGATAACCCCCGATATGCATAGCCTTACCGTAAACAACCCGACAGCTCACTTGGTCTGGGGTGGACTCTTCCGCCAATACTTCGTCCCTATAGACAAAGTGAAGGCCGACACCAATACATTCAAGATAAAGAGGGAACTATTCATCGAGAACAACACCGATAAAGGAGTTGCACTCACCCCGATTGAGAAAAGCCAACCCAAGGTTGGCAACAAGGTCGTGGTACGCCTTACATTCGAGGCCACACAAGACATGAGTTTCGTCTTCGTGAAAGACCTCCGCGCAGCAGGCTTCGAACCTGTTGAGCAGGTTTCGCACTATCGCTATAATGACGGCATGTGCTACTACTATTCCATCACCGATACGTTCACGGGCTTCTACATCGACTTCCTCAGAAAGGGCACTCACCGTCTGGAATATGAGATGTACATCACCAAGGAAGGCAGCCTCAGCAACGGCTATGCCTTGATACAAAGCCTCTATGCACCCGAATTCACCTCCTATTCAAGCGGAATGAGAATAAATGTGAAGAATGATTGATTACTCTTATCTTTGTGCTCCTATAACAAACCCAATAACATGCAAGCAACGCAATATAAACTACAAACAATAGCCTCAGGTCGCATCTTCGACGACAACGGCTGGACTCTTTCTGACCCTCAATGCGAGCAACCCTCTTTAGTCAGGGCAATATACGAAAAGAAACAGCTCAACACTGCCAATGGCGAGGCTGGCATATACAAATACGCCGACTGGCTGCCTATCAACAGAAGTCTAAACAGCAATGCCGAACCCATAACCTTCAAGAGCGAGAAGTTGGCCGCACATCTTGGATTGAGCAATCTTTTCATCACATTCAGCGGATATTGGCCAGAACGCGGAGCCAAAATGTATTCATGCTCTTTCAAGGAACTTGAGGCACTCTCAGTATGCGCAAGGATGAGGAAAGATAATAAAAAAGTGCTTGTGGTGTCTTCGGCAGGAAATACCGCACGTGCTTTTGCCAAGGTATGCTCCGAAAACAACATACCCTTGCTGCTTTGCGTTCCACAAGACAACATTAAAGCCCTTTGGTTCGACAAACCTCTTAACGACTGTGTTAAACTTGTCACCACTGCCTCTGGCAGCGACTATTTCGATGCAATTCAATTAGGCGACTTCGTATGCAAAATAGAAGGCTTTATGGCCGAAGGCGGAGCAAAAAACATAGCGCGTCGCGACGGTATGGGCTGTACTATGCTTTCAGCCACCACATTCATTGGTCGCATACCTGATTACTATTTCCAGGCTGTAGGCAGTGGAACAGGTGCCATAGCCGCATGGGAAGCCAATATGCGTTTCATAGCCGACGGTCGATATGGCAGCAACAAGGCAAAACTTATGCTTTCACAAAATGCTCCTTTCCTGCCAATGTATGATGCTTGGAAAGCCAATTCGAGAGCACTTTTGCCCTATGATGCCGACCAGGCACGCCACGATGCTGCTGACATTTGCGCTCCAGTGTTGAGCAACCGTAAGCCACCATACTCGTTGGCAGGAGGTCTCTATGATGCTTTGTGCGACACCAACGGTTCCATATTCGCAATAACAAACAAGGAAGCAATGGCTGCAAAAAAACTCTTTGCAGAGACCGAGCAAAACGACATATATTCGGCCGCTGCAGTGGCAACAGCATCGCTTGTAAAAGCCGTGGAAAACAAAATGGTTGGCAAAGATGAGATTGTGATGCTCAACATAACAGGTGGCGGTGAAGAGCGTTTTCTCTCGGAACACAAGACGTACTCACTCAATCCATCGCACATATTCCCAATAGCGTTTACCGAAAACGATGTAAAAGATATTGTTGATAAAATCTATTCCAAGTAAAATGAACTACATATCATAAAGGGCAATTGCCATAGCTCTCCATTTTGTTCGCCGTACAATTTCTTCGGCAACAAGAACCTTTCGAAAACATGCAGCGGACACTTCCATCCGAAACAGGAACTAATTAACAATCATTGGTGTACGATAAAACTTTTTTGACCCATAGGTTCTTTTTTTTCTTTAGAATGGAGGCAAAGATTGTCACTGCCACGGTTAAAGTTGTATTAGTCTCTTGGATTTAGATTGTTTTGTGACAATAACCATGTTGTTTGTTGCAAAACGTTGCTTTTCAATGATTTATATAATAAATTAAGAACACAATCGTTTGAAATGTTTGTAGTCATACAATTGATTAGTGTTGAATGGGTAAAATTTATGTTGAGTAACAAAGACTCTTCAGTCATTATTTATAATTTTGCGCTATGAAACAACCTGTAAGAATAGAACTGTTGTCGCCTGCCAAAGATAAGGAGGTGGGCAAGGCTGCCATCAGTCATGGTGCTGATGCCGTCTATATTGGAGGACCCGATTTTGGTGCTCGCGAAAAGGTTGGGAACAGCATTGCTGACATAGAGCAGTTATGTCGTTATGCGTCACGTTTCGGTGCCAAAGTATATGTCACACTAAACACTCTTTTGTTTGACGATGAGCTTGAAAAAGCTAGA
>JAZLGA010000060.1:0-17308 GCA_045616045.1 Bacteroidales bacterium
GCCGTTGACGAGTCTGTTAACAAGGTTAAGTTGTAGTTTTCTTGTCGTGACTTGGCAAAAAAAATGCGCAAGGTTATTGGAAATAACTTTGCGCAGATTATATTTGTTTTGTGATGTTGTGTCTGTATGCCGAGTTTAGAGTGATTTGTATTGACAGCTGAATGTGTCGCCTAAGGACAAGTCGCCATAGGTGAGGCCTTTTTTGAGCCAGCGCATACGTTGTTCGGAAGTGCCATGAGTGAAGAGGTCGGATTTTATTTGGCGATAGCCTGCTTGTCTTTGCAGGTAGTCGTCTCCAATCTTTTGTGCAGCGTTGATGGCTTCTGCGAGGTCGCCGTCTTCGAGCGAGCCGAAGGCTTGGTTTTCGTAGTAGCCCCAGATGCCGGCGTAGAAATCGGCTTGAAGCTCAAGACGCACACTAACTTTGTTGCTCTCTTCTTTGTCGAGTTTGGCCATTTGTGCGTGAGCCTCGTTGAGAGTGCCTAAAAGGTTTTGCACATGGTGCCCCACCTCGTGGGCAATGACGTAGGCTTGTGCGAAGTCACCTTTGGCACCAAGCTCTTTCTCCATCTCGTTGAAGAAGTCGAGGTCGAGGTAGAGACATTGGTCGGCTGAGCAGTAGAAGGGCCCAACTGCCGAGGTGGCACTTCCGCAGCCGCTCTGTACCTTGCCTTTGAAAAGGACTAACTTGGGCAACTGGTATTTCATTCCGTTTTTCTCGAACACTGCTATCCACACGTCTTCGGTGCTGGCAAGTATCTGACGTGCAAAAACTTCGAATTCCTTTTCCTGTTCTGTAGGAACGTAGTCGGCGCTTGTCTCCTGTGTCGTTTGTAAGCCAAGTTGCTCAGTCACAGAGTTGGGGTCTCCGCCCATAAACATAACGATAAGGGCGATGATGATGCCGCCTATGCCGACACCGCCAGCCATTTTCCCGACAGAACCGCGTCTGTCTTCTACATTTGTGCTTTGTCTTCTTCCGTCAAGTTTCATAATATCAGATTTAATGATTAATTTTAAAGTTTATTTTTATTGGCTGTTAGCAGTTAGCTTGATTTTATGTTTTAGTTTCTTGCGTATCGCATGTCTTTTCCTCTTAACATCTTCACCTTTCACCTATTAACTCATTCACCATTTCCCACACCAATGCTGGCTCAAAACCTTTCTGGATTGCGTAAGTTGCCAACTTTTGTTTTGTTTCAAGATTATTTTGTGCTTTTACTTTCTTGTTTTTCAGTATTTTAAGCAGCTGGACTTTGTAGTCGTCTTCGTTTACTGTTGAGAGGGCTTCGCTTATTATCTCGCTGTCGATGCCTTTTTTTATGAGATTGAACTTTATCTTGTTTGTTCCCCAGCCGTTTTGGTTTGTCTTGCCTCTAACAAAGGCTTTTGCGAAACGTCTGTCGTCAACGAACTTGTTGTCTGTTAGGTATTTCATGATTTCTTCCTTTGCTTTGGCGGGCAGGTCGAAGTCGCGCAATTTGGTTTTCACGTCGTTGGTGCATCGTTCTTGATAGGCGCAGTATTTGGCCATCTTGTCAAGCACTTGGTCGGCGGTTAAGTTGTCTTGTCTCATCAGCAGTCTATTTTAAGGTCGCCTTCACGAATCCAGTTCATTTTGCGCAGCAGCAGGCAGAACAGCCAAGATAGCAGGGCGGGTAAGACGAAGCATGTCAGCAGCATTCCAATCCACATCTGTGAGCCACCTTCTGGCATGGCGGTATAGATGCCTATGGGGCCTACAAGTCCGCAGGTGCCCATTCCAGAGCCTATTGGTACGTTTTCGAGATGGAACACGCAGGTTGCCAGAGGCCCTGTTATGGCGGCGGTGATGGTAGGGGGTATCCAAACGGCTGGACGTTTTATGATGTTTGGCATCTGCAGCATTGAGGTGCCTATGCCTTGTGCTATCAAACCTCCCCAACGATTTTCGCGGAAACTCATTACTGCAAAGCCTACCATTTGGGCGCAACATCCTGCAGTGGCGGCTCCTCCTGCCAAGCCTCCCAAACTTATGGCAATGCAAATCGCAGCTGAACTGATTGGCAGAGTAAGACACATTCCGGTAACAACAGATATTATGATGCCCATCAATAATGGTTGCATTATGGTGGCGTTTTGTATAAGATTGCCTAATGCTGTCATCAGTTTTGCTATTGCAGGTCCTATTGCCAAGGCGATGCCTACGCCGGCCATAATGGTGACTGTTGGTGTTACGAGAATGTCTATTTGTGTCTCTTTGCTGACGGCTTTGCCCAATTCTGTTGCAATGACAACGGCAATGTAAGTTCCCAAAGGACCGCCTATAGTGTAGCCTGTAATACCTACGGCAACTGCACTGAACAAGACAAGGCCTGTGCAGTGCAGCGTGTAGGCTATTCCTATGCCAATGGCGGCTCCGGTAGCCTCTTTGGCATATTTTGCTATTGTTAAAAAGAATTCTATTCCGCTTTTTTCGCCTACAGTTTGAAAAATTGTCCCTATAAGCAACGAGGCAAACAGGCCTAATGCCATGCCACCCAATGCGTCAACAAAATAAGCACGCCATGTGGTGTCGATTTGTTTGCGATTGCAGAATTCCTTAAAACGACTCATTGGAATGTGATGGCTTGAATGCCTTTTTCTGTCATGAAGTCAACAAGTTTCTGGTCGTCGCTGACTGAAGCTATGCAGTTTGTGGCGATACGAACCTTTTCGGCAGGATAGAAGGTGATGAGATCTTTGGCTGTCTCAAAAACACAGTAGTCAGATGCTATGCCGCAGATGTCAACGCTTTCGTATTTGTTGTCGTTGATGAGCTTGGCAAGGACTGAACCGTTTTCTTCGTTTTGGAAGATGGAAAACTCTTCTTTTTCGGCGAGGTTGCCTTTTGTAAGATAGCTTATAGGTGTGCCTTCAACTTTGTCAAGTGCCTCTTGAAGTGCAGGATATACATTTGCGCCTTCGGTTCTTTGAACACAATGTGCTGGAAACACACCGCCTTGTTCCACAAATGAGCAGTGACTTGCGGGATGATAGTCTTGTGTTACGATGATTTGTGAATATTTCTTGGCTAAGCCGGTATCAAATACCTTGGCGAGTGTTTCCATGGACTCGGGGCCTTTTGCCACTGCGAGACTTCCTGTCGTGAAGTCAATCTGTGGGTCGACAATGATGAGGAGATTGTTGGGTATGACTTCTGTAACTTCTTGTTTGCCAGCTTCTTGTTGATTTTGGTTCTTGTCTTGGTTGTTGCTTGTGCAAGCAAACATTACGTTCAAGGAGATGAGCATAATTCCAAGGATGTGTTTTTTGTTCATTTCGTATAATTATTTGTTTGAGGCTGCAAAATTAGTTATTTTTGACGTGACGGGTGTTGTTTTGTATGAGAAATTTTGGTTTTCATGTTCTTGGTCATTTTAGTGTCTTGTACAACTTGAAGAGTTCTGCAACAATTTTGCTTTCATTCATTTCGGGGTCGAATCCGTATGCGGCCATGACGGCTCTGTCGTTTTCGTGGTGGGCTTTGCGGAGTTCTACGGGCATTAGTGTTTCGTCATATAGGTCGGCAGGAGATGAGTCTGGATAGTTGGCTCGTGCATCAAGAATAGCCTGAGCTGTCTTTTCAATTCTTGTCCGTTGTTTATCTGTAGGCTGACACCACGGGAAGTTGTTATAAACAATGTCCTTTGAATAGCGGTAATCCGATTTCAGTCTGCCACAGACCACACGCATCCATGCGTTATGGACGTTTGAAGTCAAAATCCCAAATAAATATAAATGCGCATCGGGGATGATGAGGACAAGATTTGTCGGAATAGTATTGTCATCAAGAAATCCAATAGGAATATAATGCCTTTTTTCGGATGATACAGAGGGTACTATTATGTATTTTTCGGGATTCTTTAATTCTCTGAACAAGGTCGGTGTGTCTGCAAGTTTTTGTCTGTCGGGCGCACCATTTAGCCTATCTTCGCGGCAAAGTTGAACACGTTTGTAAACTTCTTTCATGTTACGTATTTCTGATGGACTTGCACCCACAAGCCATAGACAATACCTCTTTTTGTTGTTTATATATTCTTCTGAACCAGTTAGTTTCTTTATGTATTTCAACGCATTGGGTTCTTTTTTGACAAAGTCATCATACTCCTCTTCTTCAATGATGAGATGACCGCCATCGGCAGGTCGATTGCCCGTGGTCATATATGGAACGTCGCAAATGGGTTTCATTCGGCTTTCGATCCATACTGTTGGAGAATCAATGAGATAGGGACTTATGTTTTTTGCTTTTACAGGTTTTTTCCCGTCACTAAATATGAGTTTCTCTTTATCAGTGGATTCATAAGAGAAACCAATTATTACACAATGTACCGCCGCCATGTTCTTTTTGTCAGTAGTTTCGTTTTCCCACTTGAATGTGCGATAGGCAAAGTCGATATGGATTTTGAAACGTTCAAAGATTGGCTTCCACACATTTGCAACGTGCTCGCCTTGAACAATCGAATTTGTTGACACAAAAGCACATCGTGTTTTGGTTCCTTGAATCAGTTTGGCAGCCTTGAAATACCAATTGGCGACATAATCAATTTTTCCTGCGGATTTGTATGTCTTTCCTTTTTCGTCAACGTAGTTTTGAAGAGTGTCTTCCTTTTGTTGGTCGGATTGAAAACCATATCCCACAAACGGCGGATTGCCAATGATGTAGTCATATACTACAGTCTCTGTGACTTTGTTGTCTTGCAACTCATCTTCTTCAACTTCTTTTGTGACAACGCTTATTTCCTTGTAAACCTTGTTGCTGTATATTGCGTCGGACTCGTGCAAGTCGGGAAGAGGTAAGTCTTTGACCTTGTACAGTCTCTCTTTGTGGGCGTATAAGAAATCAGATTGTTCTTCATCGTCAAGCGTGGACCAGTCCATCCTAAGGGCGTTGCCTTCCACTATGTTGGCATGGTTTGTGAGCGGGAGGAAGTCGATTGTTTGGCTCAGTATGCTTTCCGTTTCTATGGCCATTTGGCTTTCGGCTATCCAGAGGGCTGTCTTTGCCACGGTGACGGCAAAGTCGTTTATCTCGATGCCATAGAATTGGTTGATTCTCACATGGATGAAGTCGTCGAAGCCGAGTACTTTCTCGCCTTTGTTGAGTTCTGAGACGACTTTGTTTTCGAGTTGCCGTAGCGAGAGGTATGTCTCGGTGAGGAAGTTGCCGCTGCCGCAGGCTGGGTCGAGGAAACGCAGTGAGCCAAGTTTTTGTTGGAAGTTGAGCAGACTTTGCCTCTTGGCAGTCACGGATGTACGAGCAGTCATGAGTTTGTCGAACTCGGTGTTCAGCTCGTCCATAAAGAGAGGGTCGATCACCTTGTGTATGTTGGCGATGCTGGTGTAGTGCATCCCGCCTTTGCGTCTCGTCTCGGGATTCAGGGTGCTCTCGAACACGGCTCCGAATATGGTGGGCGATATCTCGCTCCAGTTGAACGGGGCGCAGTGGTTCACAATGACGTCGACAATGTCATGGGTGAAGTTGGGTATCTCAATGTCTTCGTTTTTGAAGATGCCGCCGTTCACGTATGGGAATGGATTGAGTTTGGTGTCGTATTTGTAGCGTTTTTCCAATGGTGTGTCAAGAGCCTTGAACAGGTCTGTCAGGCCTTTGCGCAGGTTGTCTTCGGCAAACGACTTGATATAGTCCTCGAAACTGGTTCGTTTTTCGAAAAGTCCGGCATCTTCTGCATAGAGGCAGAATACCAGTCTCACACAGAGTATGTTGAGTGAACGAAGGCTTTTCGCATCAGGCTCGACATATTCTTTGTACAGGGCATCGTACAGCTTCCCGACGAGTTCTCCTGCCTTCAGGCTTATTTCTTCCTCGCGGGTGAGGCGGTCGGCCTTTTTGTCGGCAAGGAATTGCAGGCGGTAATATTCTTTTTCAAGGTTTTTCAGGAAGATTTGTTGAGGTTCGGCATGCGGTTGCTCAAGGTCGTAAACGAGAAATTCCTGGAAGTTGCACACCACAATCCAACGGGGAAGGATGGAATTTGGCATTTCGTCGGCATAGCGTTTTGCCTGTTGGAAAGGAGTGAGCAGGGTGCCGTCAGATTGAGCGTAGGCCTTGTGCAGGTTTGTCTTTGCTCCTTTTTGTTCAATCAGCACTTTGGTTTGTGGAATGTAGGCATCTATGAAAGCGGTGTGGGCGAGTTTCACTTTTTTCTCGAACTCGATATGTTTCTCGGGGTAGGTGACACCCAAAACATTGCGCAACAGGTCAATCCAGAAGCGGGATGTCTCCTGTTTCTCGTTGCCTTTGTCGAGCCAGAATGTGGCGAAGTCTTTGGCTGCTTTCTGTTGTTCGGTGTTTGTACTGACTTTCATTGTTTTAAGCCTTGTGATTGGCTTAAGCTGTCAACAACTCGTGACATAATGTCTTCGAGCACTTGGGGGTTTTGTGTGTAGTAGTTAAGGTTTTTGGTCAATTGCTCCTTTGTGATGCCGTGATGGTTATACAGTTGCTGATAATAACTGTCTTTCAGCGAGTCGGCACTGCGTCCGTGTTCGTTGGCGAAGTTGAGTTTTGCTTCGATAATCTCGATGTCGGTGATGATCTCGGCCATGCGGTTTTCGTCAAACAGGGGCATGGGCTGGACTGGCTTGCTGAACCTGTTGCACGAGGCAAATAACAACATTGTCGCAAAGACTGTTGCGAAAAATATTGTTTTTCTCATCTCTGTAAAGTCCTTTTTAGTTTCCTACTGATGACATGTATTGTATCCTCATTATCCTGACATCGAATTCATCGTAGTCATTTTCACCAAGCTGCTTCATGGCCAATTCAATATTGTCTGATTCAGCATGGCTGAAGTAGTCAAGAATGTCTTCGCGGTCGTATTCGTCAATATTGTTCTCTATATAATATTTAAGGTCTATATGGGTGCCACTTGCCACTATGTTTTCAATTTCGCTTATAAGTGTGTCGAAGTCGATGCACAAGTCGTTGGCTATGTCTTCAAGGTCAATCTTTTTGTCTATGTTGTTTATTATCCTGATGATGTGGGCCGACGAGTTGACGGGTGTTTTGACGACCATGTCGTTTGGTCTGGTTATCTCGTTTTCCTCAATGTAGTTTTTGATTACTTTGAGGAAAGGTTCGCCGAATTTCTCTGCTTTTCCGGCTCCCACGCCGGTTATTTGTGTCAACTCCTCTTTGGTTATGGGATATTGTATTGCCATGTCTTCCAGCGAGGTGTCTTGGAAAATGACAAATGGAGGAAGTTTGTTTTGTTTTGCAACCGATTTGCGCAAGTCTTTCAGGATTGAGAAGAGGGTCTTGTCGGTGCCGCTGTCTTTCGACATTCCTAATGCAATGGCTTCGCTTTCTTCATCGTCAGGATTGTCATAGTCATGATCTTTGACAAGCATTATGTCGTATGGTTTTTTGATGAAGTCCTTGCCTTCTTTGGTGAGTTGCAGTGTTCCGTAGTCTTCCACTGATTTTGTCAGCAGTTTGTTGACGACGGCCTGTCGTATTACCATGGTCCAGTATTTCTCGTCGTGTTCGTCACCGGCTCCGAAGAATTCGTTGTTCTCGTGCTTTGCTGTCTTGATGTCGCCGGTGAGGTTTCCTGTGAGCAGGTCGGCAATGTGTTTTGTCTTGAACAGCTGTTTTGTGTCTATTATGGCTTCCAAGACGAGTTTGATGTCTTCCTTGCCATTGAATTTTTCTTTTGGTGAGCGGCAATTGTCGCATGATCCACACGACTCGTGGTTGTATTCTTCTCCAAAGTAGTGAAGCAGGAGCTTGTGTCGGCATACTGCTGATTCGGCGTAGATTACCACTTCGTTGAGCAGTTCGCGTGCAATCTCTTGTTCGGCAACGTTTTTGCCCTTGTTGAATTTTTCTAGTTTGCGAATATCCTCGTAATCATAGAATGTGATGCAGTTGCCTTCTCCGCCGTCGCGTCCGGCACGTCCTGTCTCCTGGTAATAACTCTCGAGACTCTTGGAGATGTCATGGTGAATGACAAAACGAACGTCGGGTTTGTCGATACCCATGCCAAAGGCTATGGTCGCCACTATGACGTCAGCCTCTTCCATAAGGAATTTGTCTTGGTTTTCTTTTCGAGTCTGGCTGTCGAGACCTGCGTGGTAGGGAAGGGCTTTTATTCCGTTGACAACAAGCGTTTCGGCCAAGTCTTCAACTTTTTTTCGGCTAAGGCAGTAAACAATACCTGACTTGCCGGAGTTCTGCTTTATGTATTTTATGATGTCTTTGACAACATCTTTTGTCTTGGGCCTTACTTCGTAATATAGGTTGGGACGGTCGAACGACGATCTGAATATCACAGCATCGGTCATCTCAAGGTTTTTGAGAATGTCTTGTTGCACCTTTTCCGTTGCTGTTGCAGTAAGTGCTATGATAGGCAGTTTTGGGTTTATGGTGTTGATAATATCGCGCAGGCGCCGGTATTCTGGCCTGAAGTCGTGACCCCATTCCGAGATGCAGTGCGCTTCGTCGATGGCTATGAACGAAATCTTCAATCCTTTCAAAAAGTCAACAGTCTCTTCTTTTGTAAGGGATTCGGGCGCCACATAAAGCATCTTGGTCTTGCCATTCTTTAGGTCTTCCCTTACCTCAATCAACTCGCTTTTCGACAACGAGGAGTTCATGACATGTGCAATTCCTGTGTCTGTGCCGAAATTGCGTATCATGTCAACTTGGTTTTTCATAAGGGCGATAAGTGGCGATACTACGATGGCTGTCCCTTCTGTCACTAATGCTGGCAACTGGTAACAAAGCGACTTGCCCCCGCCAGTTGGCATTAGTACAAATGTGTTCTTGCCTTCCAATATGCTATTGATGATAGCTTCCTGATTGCCTTTGAATTGATCAAACCCGAAAACATCTTCAAGTATTTTGTGTATCTTGTTATGAATGTCAGTTTTTTTAGCCATTATGTTCCTTATTATGTCTAAACTTTATAACTTTGCAATGTTTTTAGTCAAAGAAATGTACACTTCTTTGGCTAATAATACACAAATATATAGTTTTTAAGTTTTATTATGCAAGATAATAACGACAAAGATATGAAAAAAAATGAGAATGTTTTTCAACTTGCCGTTCAAGTTATTGATAATGAGTTGGATGCAATAGCCAACCTAAGGTCTAAAATTGACGATAATTTTTCCACTGCTGTCCGGATTATCCTTGAAAACAAGGGTATGGCTGTTTTTACAGGCATAGGCAAAAGTGCTATCATTGCCCAAAAGATTGTTGCCACAATGAATTCCACAGGCACACCTTCCACTTTTATGCATGCAGCAGATGCCGTCCATGGCGATTTGGGCATTATCCGTCCGGATGATGTGATAGTTGTTTTGTCAAAAAGCGGAGAGACGCCTGAAATAAAAGCGCTTGTTTCCCTGTTGAAATTGCGCTCCAACAAACTGATAGCAATAGTTGGAAACAAGTCGTCATATCTGGCGCAGCAAGCCGATGTGGTTGTTGACGTTACTGTCAGTGGCGAGGCCATGCCTGGCAACATTGCACCTTCTTGTAGTACTACGGCACAACTTGTCATGGGCGATGCCCTTGCTCTGACGATTATGAAATGTCGTGGCTTTTCTCTTGAAGATTTTGCAAAGTTCCACCCTGGCGGTGCTCTCGGCAAACAGCTTTATCTTAAGGTAAAGGACCTATATATGCAAAACGAATGCCCTGTTGTTGGTACTGACGATACACTGGCGCAGGTCATAATAGAAATGACGAAGAAACGTCTTGGGGCAACAGCCGTAGTCGAAAATGGCAAACTAATAGGAATAATAACCGATGGAGATTTGAGGCGTATGTTGATGAAACACATGTCTGTTGACAATGTGAGGGCATCTGAGGTTATGACACGCAACCCCAAAACCATCGACGAAGATGCTTTTCTTGCCGAAGCCTTGCAAAAGATGCGGCACAATAGCATAACCCAACTGATTGTGGTGAGCAATGGGGTCTATAAGGGAATGATACACATGCACGACATACTTAAAGAAGGAATATTTTAGTTGGCAAGATTAAATACACGGGACTGCTTTTCAACACAGAAAACCACAATTCATGCTGATTGCAGATGCCCCCAAAACCATAAAATATAACGATGAAACTTTGGACTCAAGATTTAGTAAAGAAATATAAGCAACGCACGGTTGTGAAGAGTGTTAGTGTGGTGGTTAACCAGGGTGAGATTGTGGGTCTTTTGGGCCCCAATGGCGCAGGCAAGACAACAACTTTCTATATGACAGTGGGGTTGATAAAACCATTGTCGGGCAAAGTGTTTATCGACGATGATGAGATAACCATGTTGCCTATGTACAAACGTGCCCAACTTGGCATTGGTTATCTGGCCCAGGAGGCATCCGTCTATCGCCAAATGACTGTTGAAGACAATATCATCTCTGGCATGCAGTTCAAGAAAGGCATGAGTAAAGCCGAACAGCATGATATGTTGGAGGAATTGATTGACGAGTTCGGCCTGCAGCATGTGAGAAAAAACAAAGGGATACAATTGTCGGGTGGCGAACGCCGTCGTACTGAGATAGCTCGGGCTCTTGCCGTGTCGCCAAAGTTCATTTTGCTTGACGAGCCTTTTGCAGGAGTTGACCCTATAGCCGTTGAAGATATTCAACGCATCATATTCAAACTTAAACGCAAGAACATAGGCGTGTTGATAACAGACCATAATGTTCACGAAACACTTTCCATAACTGATCGCGACTATCTCCTTTTTGACGGTTCTGTACTTATGGCAGGCAAACCAGAGGAACTTGCCGCCGATCCGCACGTGAAGGAAGTTTACCTTGGAAGCAACTTTGAACTCCACAAAAAGAGTTTTTGACATATTATATATTCAAGAATCTTAATAAAAAGTCGTTGGATGACAAAGAATCTGTTGGACTGGTTGCCGATAACAAAAAAAGAGACTGACTTGCGCGGCTGGGACTATGTCGATATAGTGTTTGTTACAGGTGATGCCTATATCGACCATCCTGCCTTTGGTGCGGCTGTTATAGGACGTGTGCTTGAACACGCAGGCTATCGTGTGGCGCTAATTGCTCAGCCAAATTGGCGAGACGACTTGCGCGACTTTAAGAAATTTGGACAACCCAGACTTTTTTTCGCCGTTTCTGCAGGTGCCATGGATTCAATGGTGAACCATTATACAGCCAACAAGCGCTTGCGCTCCAACGATGCCTACACTCCAGGAGGAGAAGCGGGATACCGCCCCGATTATGCCACCATTGTCTATAGCAACATCCTTAAAAGACTTTATCCAGATACCCCAGTAATTGTTGGAGGCATTGAAGCCTCCCTCAGACGTGTTACCCATTATGACTATTGGAGTGATAGCCTTAAGCCTTCTGTCCTTGTCGACTCAAAAGCCGACTTGGGTGTCTATGGTATGGGTGAATTGACAATGCTTGAGATAGCCCAAGCAGTGAGTCATGGCCGTAGTATAGATGAGCTAACCAATGTCAGACAGACCTTCTATTTGACTGGAGAAAACGAACAACCACCTGTGTCTGAAGACGATACCATAGAATTGGCATCGCATGAGGTGTGCTTGTCCGACAAAAAAAGATATGCATCCAATTTCCGTCATGTGGAGGAAGAGTCAAACAAGAAGAACGCATCACGACTGGTACAGAAGGTTGGAAACCGTTGGCTTGTTGTCAATCCGCCTTTGCCGACATTCACCCAGGAACAAATCGATGCCTCTTTTGACCTGCCATATACTCGTATGCCTCATCCAAAATACGATAAAAGAGGCACTATACCAGCCTATGAGATGATAAGGCATTCTGTAAATTTGCATAGGGGGTGTTTTGGCGGTTGCGCTTTTTGCACTATCTCTGCGCACCAAGGCAAGTTTGTGGCAAGTCGCAGTGTTAAGTCTATAATGAGGGAAGTTGAGAAAGTGACTCAGATGGACGACTTCAAGGGCTACATTTCCGATTTGGGAGGTCCTTCGGCCAATATGTATGGTATGCATGGAAAAGACGAGTCGTTGTGTGCAAAGTGCAGCCGTCCCACATGTCTTCAACCCACTTTGTGCAAGAACCTTAGCACCGACCATCATCCTTTGATAGAAATATACAAGGCTGTTGACAGTCTTCCAGCAGTAAAGAAAGTCACCATAGGTTCGGGCATCCGCTACGACCTTTTCATGACACCGTGCAGCAGCGAAGAAAGTAGGGCTATGGGATACGATGAATATTTTACTCGGCTGGTGACGCGCCATGTCAGTGGAAGGCTTAAGGTTGCGCCAGAGCATACTTCAGACGAAGTGCTGAAACGTATGCGAAAGCCTCGCTTTGAGATGTTTGTAAGACTAAAGAAACTTTTTGACGACATAAACAGACGGTATCATCTTAACCAGCAGCTCGTCCCGTATTTTATGTCAAGTCACCCTGACTGCCATCTGGAAGATATGGCCGACTTGGCGGCCCGTACTGCCGACTTGGGCTATCGTCTTGAACAGGTGCAGGATTTCACCCCAACACCAATGACTCTTGCAACGGAGATATACTATTCAGGATATGACCCTTATACCTTGAAGCCTGTGTTTACGTCAAAAAGCAAGGAAGATAAGTTGGCCCAGCAAAGGTTCTTTTTTTGGTACAAGGCCGAAAACAGAGAATGGGTCAAAAGCCAATTGCGCAAAATGGGACAAGTCGGGTTGATAAAGAAACTATATAAGAAGTGAATCGAAAAAGACGAGGCGACGAGTATTGACTGCCTTTGTCAATCTTGTTTTTGTGTGATTGATTTTTCTTCTCTGTACTTTTTGGGAGACATGCCAGTTGCGCGATGGAAGTAGCGACTGAAGGCTGCCTGGCTCTCAAAGCCCATCAGGTCGCTTATGTTTTGGATGTAAAGGTCGGGTCGCATTGTCAAAAGTTGCTTGGCTTTTGTTATGACAAAGTTTGTAATCCAGGTGCCTGCACTTTGTTTTGTTACGTCATGTATTATCTTTGAGAAGTGTTTTGGGGTTAGACATAGTTTGTCGGCATAGAACATCACTTCTCTCGAGTCGGTGTAGTGTTTTGCAAGGAGACCGCAGAATCGGTTGAAGAAGTCTTCGTTCTTGGTGTATTTTGTCACCTCAAAGTTGTGGGCCATTCTAAAAGACCTCAACAGTTCGAAAAACACGTTGAGCAGGTTGATGAGCAGTTCGTATTGGTGCTCCAGCTTGTTTTTCAATACGCTTTTTATTACCTTTACCACATCGGTAAGAGAGTCAATTTCCTCATCTGTTAGTTTTGTTGATGGGATGGCGTGATATTTCATATAGTCGAAACTCATACTTCTGTATTTGAAGTCGGAAACGAATTCGGGTGAGATGATGATTAGGAGTACGTCGTAGTTGTCACTGCTTGACAGCGGCTTGACGATATGGTAGGGCAGCACTACCGCCACCTCGTTTTTTTGGATATGCACTTTGCTGTTGTCGTAATAGGCCGAGCCTTCACCGTCTTGGCAGATTGCCACAACAAGATTTTGGGTTATTACGTCTTGCCCGTATATAGGGAAGTCTTCGCTGCGTATTATGGTGATGTTTTTGCCTTGATGGCTGTGAATGGCTTGGTTAACCTTAGCCATCTCTTCTTTTGGATACTCCATTCTTGATGTGTTTTCAATCGGCTAAATTATGACTTTTTTCAAATCAACGTGTGGTTTAAGGCAAATAATTTTGCAAAAAATCTGTTTTGTATGATGGTTTAATACATGAAAAAAGATGGTGATGTTGTGTAATGTTTTGTTTATAAAGGTGTTTGTGGTTTGGCAATATTAAACAAGAAAGGTCGGGAGCGTGTCCCGACCTGAGTTATGGAATGAGAGAAGACTTGTATTACTGAAGTCTCTTGAATTGGCAGGTGAAGTGGCGCATCAGTTCGGCTTCCCAGGTGATTTCCAGTCCGCGTTTGATGCTGTTGCGACGGTCATACACGTTCTTCAGTGCTGCTGCTATCACATCCATGTGGTTGTTGGTATAGACACGGCGGGGTATGCAGAGTCGCACGAAGTCGTTGCCGCCGAAGCGGTTTTGGTGTGTGACGGGGTCGCGATCGGCGAGGACGTAGCCTATCTCGCAGGCGCGGATGCCGGCCTCAAGATAGAGTTCGCATGTCAGCGTTTGTGCCGGGAATTCTTCTTTGGGGATGTTGGTCAGAACCTTGTCGGCATCGACGAAGATGGCGTGACCGCCTGCGGGACGCTGGTAAGGAATCCCATACTCGTCGAGTTTCTTTGCGAGGTAGTGTACTTGTTTGATGCGGGTCTCAACCATGTCGAACTCGATGTTTTCTTTCAGACCGACAGCGAGGGCGTCCATGTCGCGGCCGTTCATGCCGCCGTAGGTGAGGAAGCCTTCGAAGGGGATGCAGAACAGTTTGGCGCCTTCGTACCATTCTTTCTTGTTGGTGGCGATGAAGCCGCCCATGTTGACGAGACCGTCTTTCTTGGCACTCATTGTCATTGAGTCGGCATAGCTGAACATCTCAAGGGCTATCTCGCGCAGGGTCTTGTCGGCATAGCCTTCCTCGCGTGTCTTGATGAAATAGGCGTTCTCGATGAAACGTGCGCTGTCGATGTTGACCGGCACACCATATTTGTGGCACAGCTCGCAGGTCTCGCGTATGTTCTTCATCGAGACGGGCTGACCGCCGACGGTGTTGTTGGTGACGGTGAGTACCATGAAAGGCACGTTGCCCTTGTTCTCTTGCAACACCTTCTCAAGTTTCTCGAGGCTGACGTTGCCTTTGAAAGGAACTTCAAGTTGTGTGTCGTAAGCCTCTGGCACTGTCACGTCGATGGCGAAGGCCTTGCGGCTCTCGATGTGTCCCTTGGTGGTGTCGAAGTGGGCGTTGCCAGGAATGACTTGGCCGGGTTTCACGAGATAGCTGAACAAAACGTTCTCAGCGGCGCGGCCTTGGTGTGTGGGGATGACATACTCGAAGCCGGTGAGCTCGGTGATGGTGTCTTTCATGTGGTAGAAAGAACGTGCGCCGCCGTAGCTCTCGTCACCCATCATCATTGCTGCCCATTGGCGGTCGCTCTGTGCGCCTGTGCCTGAATCGGTGAGCAGGTCGATGTAAACATAGTCGCTCTTCAGCATGAAGACGTTCTGGTGAGCCTCATTCAGCCATTTCTCTCTTTGTTCTCTTGTGGACTTCTTGATGGGTTCGATCATCTTGATTTTCCACGCTTCTGCAAATGGTAATTCCATGATAGTTTTATTTTAAATTTTGATTATTAATAAATTATTTGATTTTTTATCGTGTTTGGAAACATATACGGCGATGTGCTCCGAATGGAGATTCAGAATCTGTCGCGTTCTTTCACGTTGACGTATGCCGTTTCGTATCTTGATGCTCCCAAAACTTCCTTGTTCGATAACAACAACCCTCAAAATTAGTGCTTTTTTTGATATGCAAGCAAAAAATTTTGATTTTTTCTTTCGAATATTTCCCCTATATCTTGCAACCTAGCACTATGAGCTTGTCGAAGGGAGAAAGTGAGGGGGTGAGTCTTGTGTCTTGAATGATGACCATATAACTCCGTGACGCGAGTGGCGTTTTAGACCTTCGTGTCACGTGTCTCAAAGTCACGAGTCTTCAAAAACTGCGTTATATTGCAACGTTGAGTTTTTTTTAATATGCAGAATTCAAGTCACAAATGCAACTTTGTTAATACTCGGTTTAATATCGGGTGCAAATTTACATGAGTTTCAAACCAATTTGTACAAATAATTGTCATTTTGCCTGCAAATAATTGAAATTTAATCGGTCTACCTATTGTTTCTTTAAAAATTAATTTGTACATTTGTACAACTAAAGAAACAATACAGCAATGCCCAGACCGACCAAACCAGGGAGCATCTATCAGGTATCCATCCACCGCAACGGAGGGCGTCAAGCTGCCCCAGACCTCCGAGGTCGTGGTCTATTCCCTTGACGACCACATGCCTGTCTATTACAGGACGTTCCCCGGGAACATCCCCGACTCAAGAAGCGTGGAGACACTGCTGACAGACCTCAAGCATGCGGGCTTCCCCGATGTTGCGCTCCTTACTGATAGGGGCTACGAGTCTGTGCAGAACCTTGAGCGTTATATCCTCGCCTCACAGAAGATGGTGATGTGCGTGAAGGTTAATCAGGAGTTCGTCCTGAAGCGTATAATGGAGTACGGCGACTTTGCGGGTGCCCCTGAGCAGATGTCCATCGACATCGACACGCAGGTGCTCTACCGCCAGTACGACATCGACTACGATGTCAGGGGCAACGGCGATGCCGTCCACAAGGCTGACCGATACAAACTCAACATATACTTCGACCCAATCAAACGTGGTTCCGACATATCCGCTCAGATGACCGAAATCGAGATGCAGAGGGCTGCTCTGCAGGACATGTTGGACAACAAACTGCCGTTGGATGACGACAATACCGTCAAACGTCTGTACAGATGGTTCAATATCGAATATGACAGCAGCACCCGCATCATAAGCGGCTTCTCTCTCAACGAGAAGAAGGTTGCGACGGCAAGGCGCACGTCCGGCTTCTATGCGATAGCCACTCTCGGTATGGAACTCACGGCGATGCAGGCCTGGGAGTTGTACGGGCTGCGTGACGAGCAGGAGAAGTACTTCCAGCAGATGAAGAGCCAGCTGGGCTTTCAACCGCCAGCGCAACTGGTCCGAGGAGGGCAAGACGGGACGGCTTCTCGTACTCTTCGTGGGGCTCATCCTCAGTTCATACGTCCGCCACATCTGGAAGACAACTAACCTGCACAAGCAGTTCTCGTCAACCCTTGAGGTTCTGGACGAGATGCGTTCCATACGGTGCATCGAGCACACGAACAGGGCGAAGTTTATCACGCCGTTCGTCGGTGCGCAACTCGACATCTGCGAGGCCTTCGGCTTCAAGATCCCCGATGGCTGCACCCCGAAATACGCCTCCAGAAAGAAGCCCGCTCCCCATCGCGGACGACCTTCGAAGCCCAAGACTACGACGCTGGAGAGTTAATTGTACAAAATGACGCAAAACTCATGAGTCAATGAGGCACATTAAAAATTTATGGAGGGTTCTATAAATTAATTTCCAGTGATTTTGAGTCGGTTTACGAGCAGATTGCTGCGCAGAAAGAGGGCGTATAGCGGGTTATGCAACCGATTGATAAACAGCAAGATGCTGAAAATCGGCTAAAAGCGAGGAAAAGAAATTTTAAATTTGTCATATCATTTGTATTTTATTTCGTTGAATTTATAGACCCCACCTTATAGCACACAATGAC
>JAZLGA010000061.1:0-67770 GCA_045616045.1 Bacteroidales bacterium
TTAAAACCATACACCGAATAAATGATGAACAACTGCTTCAAGACTTTCTTTCTGGCATTCTCTGCCATCTCTCTTACCCTATCAACATCTTGTTGCCAAACATACAAGACCGACAAAACGTATGAAAAAACAGCCATTGAGTTACCCCTGTCACCTGCTGGCACAACAGAACAAATCGTCCATCACAAAGGCTACACTGCATCGTACAACAAAGACTGGCGCATTTCCAATTGGGTGGCTTACGAATTTTTGGAAAGCGAGGTTGACGGCCCTGTGAAACGCAAAAACAGTTATTGTCCCGACCCTTGTATCAATGAGCCTCAAGCCGAAAACGAAGATTACAAACGCTCCGGATGGGACCGCGGACATCTGGCTCCAGCAGGCGACATGAAATGGGACAACGAGGCCATGATTGAAAGTTGCTATTTCACCAACATCTGCCCACAAAACCACAGCCTCAACAACGGCACATGGCACGACCTCGAGAAAAAATGCCGCATCTGGGCTAAACAATACCATAAGATTTACATCGCAACAGGCCCCATCGTCAACAACAACACCTACGGCACCATCGGCCACAACAACGTCATTGTGCCTGACGCCTTTTTCAAGGTGATTATGGTCGCTGACGGAGAAAAACTACAAGGTGCCGGTTTCGTCATCGAAAACAAAGCCAATGGGGGAAATCTTTCCGACCATATTATGCCCATTGACAAGGTTGAAAGGATAACGGGTATTGACTTCTTTTACTCCCTCCCCGACTCCCAAGAGAAAAAAATGGAACAAGAGTGTGACTCTGACTTCTGGCTCAAGTGACGAACTTATTCTGACAAGAAACAAAAAGCAAACAAAAAAAAAAGGACTGATCGCTCAGTCCTTTTTATCTATCTTGCTGCGCTTTTATCTAACAACAACCTTGCGGACGACAACACCGTCGGATGTGGCTATCTTCACAATATAGACACCCTTGCCATACCTCGAAAGATCAATATTCGCCTCGTTATTGGAAACCTGCATGGTGCAGACTGTCTGTCCAATGGCGTTGTTAATCACAACATGGTCGATTGGGTTAGTTGTGCTGACCCTGATGACGCCCGTTGTCGGGTTTGGCGTCAGGCTGATGCCATTTTCAGCCTCATCAGTCGAACTTACGATGAACTCGGCACACACCTCGTTGCTATGTCCCGACTCCAGCGTGCCGTGGACTCCAGTCACGGTATAGCAGTAGGTATTACCCTCTTCAACGGCATTGTCGGTATAGGCAGGTTCAGTCAGGTTCTCCGCTACAAGTTGTCCGTCACGATATACGTTATAAGAATCGGCGACTGTTGACATCGACCATTGGAGCTTCAAGATTTCGTCTGCCGAGACGACTCTCAGGTTGATGGGCAGGATGGTGCCATTGACTTCAAAGAAGTTGATGCCGTCAGTGCCTTCCAACAAAGCAGCTGCCGACTCGCAGTCGTCTTGATACATGGCCTTAATGCAGAACTCGTAAACATGGCCAGCCCAAGACTTGTATGATGTCTTATATGTGTTGGCATTGGCCGACAAGAGTTTCAAACGCTGATATTCAACACCTTCGGAACGGCTATATATGGTATAACCCAACAAACCTGTAGCATCTTCGGGACTATCCCATTCAAACTGAATCTTGTTGTTTTCAACAAACGAATATCTGAAATTATGCGGAGCCTCGCACTCACCCACGATGTTGCAAACAATGTTGCTATGTTCCGACTCGCCGCCACTACAAAGCGTAGCGACTGAATAATAATGATTTTCGGCCATTACCCCCTCATCGGTATATGTGTTTTGCGTGACAACATCATAGAGTACCCCATCACGATAGATGGCATATCCATATTCGTTGTCGGTGTCTTCCCAGTCCAGTCTCACTTCCCCGTCGTTAATGAGGGCAAGTGTGACAGTCTGCCGGCAAGTCTCTTGCCCGCAGCCGTTGTTGAGGCTAAGGAAAGTGCCATCTGTCATGTCTTCAAGGGTGCCGTTATATTCAAACACCTTCTGGTTTTGAGCATCGTGTATATCGAAGTGTATGATACGGTCAAGGCTTGATGTTGTCTTGGGCTTGAGCCAAGAGAACGACAAATTGCCGACAGGTACAGTGATGGTTCTTATGGCTGCAGCGGCGTCGAGTGTCTGGAAACATATCGTGTCGTAAGCCGAGTTGCGGATCACCAACCCGCCCTGGCTCCAACCGCTTTCCGACGACGAGGCCATTGCAAGTCTCCATTCGCAGGTGGGCCCTATCAATATCGCTTCGCTAATTTGCGAGAAACTTCTGCGGAGTTGGTACTCGACATATATTTCATATTTCACCATAATGGGAAGACCCACATGGTCGGTGAAACTCATGTCGATGCCCACTGCAACGTTGTTGGCCTCATAAACCTTCTCTCCGTTGCGCAACACAACAATCTTGTCTATTTGTGTCATGTATTCGCCATTGCGCAATGTAACAGGATTTGTCCATGACACGGTAGCATTGAAGTCGGTATCGCCCGTTGCGACAGCGGTGAAATTGGTCGGAGGATTGGGGGTGTTCTCGTAAACATCAATCGGCACCATATTGAAGATGGCTCCCTGATCCATGTTGAAAGTGCTGCCACCCACGTTGAGCCGGTCTATGGCAAAGAATCCGTCGCCAGCGCCGCTCCAGCCCCAGTTGAAGTGAAACATGTCGTTGTCGTCATAGCCGTCGCACACGAACGCATGGCCGCTATCATAGTCAGAACCCGAGTAATAGACAGGCCAGCCATGGTCGAACTCGTTCTTGAGCATGTTTTGCCACTCCTCAAGCGAATAGTCGTCGCGATAACGCAACTCCACGTCTTCGGTGAACGAGAAATGGTTGACCAAGGCATCCGGAACCCATTCTGAAAACGAACCGCTGCCGTTAACACCATACATCATATCGACCGACACTCCACATTGGTACATCAATGTCGCCACGGCATTAACCTGCTCCCAAGGCGAATTATAGTAGAGATAATTGGGCATGTTTTCCCAGTCATAATATGTGGTGTCGAAATAGGCAGACAAAACGCCAAAATTGCCATATTCGTACTCATGATAACCCGTTCCACGCACAGGACTGTCCCAATATTTCATCACTTGCGACATGGCACAAGCCACACAACCTGCATAGGCACGGTGGCCGTCTTCGGTAGGTGCGTAATAGTTGTATGGGTAGTCCTGGTTCCACAATGTCTTCAACAGGAAAAACGACTCGCGGCCTCCACGACTGATCGAGACCCCTTCTGACAGCTTGCGCCATTCTTCTGTATTGGCGGCAACACGCTGTCTTGGCAACGCATCGCGACATTCAATCATCTTACCTATATAATAAGACAATTCCGGCGAGATGTTTTTGGCATCGAAACGCCCCTCGTATGAGTAGCCCACAATAGGACGGTAAACGTCGTCGGCTGACACCATCACGAAACCGTCGTTGAAGTTGAACACATACACACCCTCACTGCCACGACCGTTGGTGAAAGTGTAAGCCAGCGAAGCATCGGCCGGCACAGCCTTGGCTGCCGAGAATGTGTTATGGAACGACGCCGCTATGGCACGGGCCTTCTCAACACCCACCTCTTCTGCCCTGAGTACACTTGCCAAGACCATGGCAAGAAGTAATAAAAAACTAATTTTTTTCATGATTCATCATTATAAGTAAATGCAAAAATAAATCTTTTTATGAGACTCGCCACTTTTTTTGCGAATAAAATCACTCGTCTTCTGTCATCTCCTCATACATGGGCATTTTTTCCAGTTGGACAAGACCAGCTGTTGTCACCCTGAAACAGAACAGAACAACTCCGTTTGTCAGCACGAGATATCTTGGCTTCAGTGCCGTATAGTATCGCACCGCCTGGTCCAAGACACTGTTGTCGATAGCGACCGTGGCAGCCTTGCATTCCACTATGGCAAGAGGCCGCGCTGCCTTGTCGAACACCACAATGTCGCAGCGCTTGTTCAACCTGTTCACCTTGACCGGACACTCCACCGCAATGAGACCCCGTGGAACACCCTGTTGTTCGACCAGCATCCTAAGAGTGCATTGCCTCACATGCTCCTCGGGGGTGTATGCCACATAACGTTTCCTGAACGGGTCGAACACCATCTGCTTGCCATTGCGCATTTCTGCCTTCAGCCATTCTGCCATGATTGTGAAAATATAGCGCAAAGTTATTAATGTTCCTCAGAAAAAAAAAACAACTCAAAAATTTTTGCATTGCTGTTCGATCTTCTTATATCTCCCTCAACAAAGGAATCAACATCATTGGCATTCCCCTCAGGCTTAAAACAAAGAAAAAGGAAAAACAACATAGACATTGGCTCGCTATATGCCTTGAGGCTTTTAGCACCCTCAGTCTAAAGAGTTTTTTAGATAGGTGATTTAGTTTTCATTTGTCTCTTCTGCCATCTGGCACACGCATGGCGGCCTGTTTTTTGTGCCTTTTGAACACAACGACAAAGAGGCTTTTGCAATTTTTAAGAAAAAAATTATCAAAATTTTTCGTTTTTACCTTAATTCCTCAAAAACGTTTCTCTTGTTTTTTGAGGGGATATAAAATCTTTATCTCCTATCATTGAAGGAGCCACTACTTCACCCCACTTTCCAACCGCTCACGGTTCTCGTCTCCTGCGAGAAGGCTATACCAATCTTTACGACAGTCTTGCCGGTGTTCTGGTATGACACGGCATAGCCCTTGTCGTCAATCTGCTTCAAGGCTTCATCAGGTGTTCCGTTCACCTTAAGTTCCATGACGTATGTAGCGTCGTTCATGAACACAACAAGGTCGCACCTGCCCCGTGCCGACTTGACCTGTGTATGCGTGCGGCAGTTGATGACGGAGAACGCCACATACATCAGCACCTCGTAGTAAGCCTCAAAATGTGCCAAGTTGTCAAGCTCCTTGTTGCCGTGGTCGGGATAAGGGATGCTGGCGAAGAAAGCCTGCATGTGACGCATGGCCTTGTCGATGTCGTGGTGTATGAACGCCGCATAGAAGTCTCCTGCGAAGCCTTGGGCTCCGTTGTAGAGCCCCATCGCCTTGCCCATGAAATTCTCCATAAAACCGACTTTCACCTCCGCATTGGGGAAGTCGAGCGTGTATTTGTTTGTGTAGAAGTCGTATCCCTTTATGGTGAGGTAGCCGCTCTGGTAGAGCAACGGCAGCACCGACTCCATAGTCTCCGTAGGCACATCGAACTGCGAGTCGGGGACTTGCAGCTGCTCCAGATCGAGGATGTTTGTGCCGAAACGTTTCATCTGCTCGAAAAGGAATGTGGGTGTGCCGCTCTGGAACCAGTAATTACTGATATTCCTGTCCATAAATGAATTTATCAAACTGTAGGGATTGTAAATGTCGTCCGACTCGTTGCAGAAATGGTAGCCGTCGTACTGCTGTTTCAGCGTGGCGTACATCTCCTCTTTGCTGCATCTGTATCTCTCGGCGAGTGCCTGAACATCGGGATCGAAATGCTCGACCATCTCGGCCCGTGTGATGCCGCAGATGGCCGAGTATTGCGGCAGCATCGAAATGTTGCGCAGGTTGTTGATGGTCGAGAAGATGCTCAACTGGCTAAACTTGGTTATACCCGTGATGAAGGTGAACTGCAGGTCGTCGCCGCAAATCTTCACATACTGGTAGAACTCCTGCATTATCCTGCACACTTCGGTGAGCTTTTCGGGCTTGTGCAGGTATTCAAGTAAAGGCGCGTCATACTCGTCGAGAATGACGACCGTTTTGAGACCTGTCTGTTCGTGGGCACGCTTTATTAGGCCTTGAAAACGTTTGCCGGGCGAATCTTCTTCCGCAACGCGCCCGTATTTATTCTCAAAATATACGAGCTGCAACTCTATCGATCTTCTCAGACCTTCCATGTCGGGCTGGTTCTTGCATGCGCTCATGTCGAAATGCAGCACGGGGTGTTCCCTCCAGTCTTTCTCCAAGTCCATTATCTTCAGTCCCTCGAAGAGGTGTTTGTGGCCCTGGAAGTAGTGGCGCAAGGTGCTGCACAGCAGGCTCTTGCCGAACCTGCGCGGGCGGCTGAGGAACACGTAGGGCGACTCTTTTGTTGCCCTATAGATAAGGCCTGTCTTGTCAACATAGATGCGTTTTTCCTCGCGGATACGTTCAAAGTCGGTCATTCCAGCCGAGAATAGTCTCATGGGTTGCATTGGACACATAATTTTTCGCAAAGTTACACTATTTTTCAGAAACCTAAATTACGCAGAATGAAAATTTGCTAATTCGAGAAGGAGTGTTTACTTCAATGTGCACGTTCTGGGTCGTTGAACTGTCGTGATGTGGTTTGCGGAGGGGCTTTTTTTGAGGTTGCAGTGCACAACTCCCCCACCCAGCGTGGCAGGGGAATGGCTTGAGCCAAGAAGACGGGCCGTCAGAGTTTCAATTTGTCTTACGGCCTGTCGGAATAGATTTGCAGCAGCCCGTTGAGCATGTCGTTGACGTTGAATTGGTATGCCTTCCCCGATTCGGCGTTCACCGTGCGGTTTGCTACGGACAGGCTTTGGATGGTTCTGTCTCTTCTGCCATCTGGCACACGCATGGCGGCCTATTTTTTGTGCCTTTTGAGCACAACGGCAAAGAGACTTTTGCAATTTTTAGAAAAAAATTATCAAAATTTTTCGTTTTTACCTTTTTTTTATAAAAAAACACGTATTTTTGCAAACTCCACAAAATGTCAATGTGGGGCAGAAACAAAATTTAACTACAATGAAAAGAAATAAAACCATGCCCAATTTAACCAAACTCTTGAGGCCTTTGCTCGTTTTGACAGCACTGGTTCTTTTAAGTCCAAGTGCAATAAAGGCGAATAGTTATGTCTTTGCCTTGAACACCACCGACGCACACACATACGCCAGCCACTATTATGGCGACTATGACAAAGGAGAGCCGACAAAGGCCCATACCGACAAATATGCCAAAGTGACAGCCTCTCGTAACGATTGGAGCGGAACATATCTGTTTGTTGGACAAACTACCACCTCTGCTTATTATGGTTTTACAGGCACAACTTTTTCATCTACTGCAACCGATGCGGCTATAAATGTAACTAACTACAGCAACCACATAAGTGGCCAAAACAATTCTGCAACTCTTATTACAAGCCCAGAAGGTGTTATAGAAATGAAAATAGAACTAGTGGGCAACGCAAAAGACCTAAATTCAAAAGGAATAAATTATTATCGTATCAGTTATGTTTCGGGCAACAAAACACAATATATTGGATGTACAGCCAACACCACAAATACCATGACCACTACATCTACCAAGCCAACGAATCTGACTGATCAAGCACAATACCTTTGGCAGATTAAAGATGGAGCTTTAATGACAAATGGAACAGTCGTAATCATAAACAAAAAATGGTCTTCTGATAATTTGGGGTTCTGGTTAACTTCTTCTTACAAAGCTCTTTCTAATTATGCTGGAAATATCACTTCCAATGCTTCTAATACTGGTTGGAGTCAAATCCATCTTTACGAAAAGGAGCCCGACTATACTGTAACTTACGATGCCAATGGAGGCTCTGGTTCAATGAGTGACGAGAGCAATCCCTACACAAGCGGAAACATTGTCACAATTCTCGAAAATAGTTTCACCCCCCCCCACCCACAAATGGCCTTTTTGAAATGGAACACAGCAGCCGACGGAACAGGAGTCAGTTATAACGAAGGCGAGACTTTTGCCATTTCAGGAAACACCACCCTCTATGCGCAATGGACCAACATCCACAACATCACAATAGCCCCAACTACTCACGGCAGTGTGACGACAGATCCATACCCAAGCATTAATGCAGGAATGCCTGTTGACATCACTGCCACACCCGAAGCCGGACATGTGCTCGAATCGCTTAGGGTAACCGATGAAGACGGCAACAACATCGCACTTCACAACCGACGCTTCATCATGCCCGACAGCGATGTCACAGTCACTGCCATTTTCAGGACACCTACTGGCCAGTACATAAAAAGAACCAACATGGATGAAGACAGTTGGGCCGGCACCTACAGACTAGGCTTTTATGAAGGGGGCGGCGGCGACTACGCTTTCAATGCGACAACTATCAGTTCTGGCAACTCCAGTGGTGTTCCAGCCACATATTCCGCCAACCACGACACACTTATGGGCGGAATAATTGTCACAGTCGAATACGGCGGCAGATGGCAGTCAGGCGAATTGTCTTCAGACAACTCCTACTACAATGACAGCTCCTACTACCACATGTATTATGAAGATGCAAGCGGCAAAAAGATGTATATAAACGGAGGCTCAGGTACACTGACTTTCACCAATGTATCCACCACTCCAACAAATAAAACATACAGATGGTTTTTCTACACATACAACGGGAACTTTTTGATAAAGAACTTCTATGCCGCCTATTTCTTTAAGGCCATCAACGCTGGAAACAATCACTGGGTCAATATTGGTACTGGTGATGTGCCAGCAGGTCCAACATCATACGTCCCGCTTTACCTCTATAAATACGATATACCCACATACAGGATAAACGTAGTAGGCGATACCGAGAACGCAGGCTTCAGCATGAATACGTCGCACAGCGTCATTCCCGACAGGGACGGTTGTTATGCCGTCTATGCCGACTCGACAGTCAGCTTCACCGTGAAGCCGAAAGTCGGCTACGAAGTCTCATCGGTGTCGTATGTGACCGCAAACGGCATCAAACACACGCTAAGCACATCTACAATACATGCGACCGAACAGCAGACTTTCAACTTTGACATGCCTGCCGAGGCTATCACCATCTATATCAACACTAACAAGGAAGGCGAAGACAACTCGGACTGCGTGACCGAAGGAACATACAACACCAGCAATGTTAAATACGGCTCAAGTATTGGCGCATATTCGCCATACAATGCGGATACGAAATACAGTTTCCACCAGATTCTGTACTCTGACGAAAACATCCCGAAATACATCAATTCCATAGGATTCATGTATTTTGTCAATAATACCAGCGTCAACATAACACACAAAAATGACGTACGCGTCTATATGCTTGACACGACAGCGACATCATTGACGTCATACATGGATACGGCAAACATGACAAGGGTTTATGCGGGATCAATGAACTTCACCCACCCCAATAATAACCAATGGGAATGGACGGATTTCGACTTCAACCAAAATGGTGGACTCTTTGAACACAACCCCGACAAGAACCTGATTGTGTTGATATTCGACAATTCAGGCGTAGGTGACGAATACTTTAATAGAGGTTTCTTCTACAGCACTTCTGCAAACAATATTCATCAGTATGCTAGTGGTACCTATGGATTTATGTATAATGACAGTCGTGAATTGTATTATAAGAACAGCACCGGAGGACAGGGAAACGCAGTCGCTGTAACACAAAACAAAAAATTTCCCTTAACCCACTTTTGCGGTCCCACCACCTACACTGTCACTTGTGCCACAGGACTTGAGGGTGGTGAGATATCGGCTTTGCCAAACAGCGGTCTTTTTGGCGATGGCACCGAAACAGTCACCATCACGGCTGTGCCAGAAGAAGACTATAAAGTAGGTACCATCACCGCCACCAACGAGACAACGAGTGAAACCATAGCCCTGTCGGGCAGCGACAACACCCGCACATTCATCATGCCTGCCGCCAATGTCAGCGTGACGGCAACATTCACAAAAGCAGGCGGCGGCGACACCTGGGTCGACAACGTCAGTTCTCAGCCTGCTGGCTATGCAGTTGATGGCAGCGGCGATGTCACCATCAGCAGCAATGAAGGCCTCGCATGGCTCATCAGCGTGGTGAACGGCCTTAACGGGCAAACAGCCGACGACCTCATCGGAAAAAACATCACACTTAGCGCAGACCTGGATATGAACGAATATGTGTGGGTGCCGATAGGTACGGCCGACAAACCGTTCGGCGGCATCTTCAACGGCGGCAACCACTCCATTAGCGGCTTGCATATCAACGATGCAGACGAAGCTACAGCGGCAGGCAACCCCGCCAACACGGGATTGTTCGGCTGCACTGCCAGCGACGCAACGGTGAAGAACATCTACATCAAGAATGCCACTTTCTATGCTCAAACAGAGAACCTCGGCGGCGTGGTGGGCACAAATGCCGGCACCGTGCAAAACTGCTATAGCGATGCAACACTGAGCGGCACAGCCACAACAGGAGGTTTGGTTGGCACCAACAGCGGCACGCTAAGCCACAGCTACACCATGGTCACAAGCGGCACTACAGGAAGCAACAGCGGAACAGTGACAAACAGCTATTATAAGGCAGCAACAGACAACAGTCCAGCCACGGGCGAGTTCACAACCGCAGTAGCCTACACCTACGGCGACCACACCACAAACAACGCCGTGAGCAATGGCACGACAACCAAGCCACTGGTGGACTGGCTTAACACGGACAACCCCGACGCCACAGTCAAATGGCTGCGTGCCAAAGGCTCAAGCACCATCAACGGCGGCTATCCCGTCCTTGTGAATGCCAACAGCGACACCATCATGGCAGTTGTGGGCATAAGCGGCGACAACAACGTCTATTGCGGCAACGCCAATGAGATGATAACAACACACGGCACAAACAGCAATGCCGACATCTACATCTATAGCAACGGAACCATCACCTTCGCCCTTGGCGCAGCCCACCTCTTCATCGATGAGAACGCATCCATCAAGCAAGGCGGCGACATAGCCAACGCAGATATCACCGCCACCGTCGGCATCACCATCGACAACTCGGCCAACAACGGAGAAATGAAACGTGACTGGCACACCTTCGCCACTCCTCTGCACGGAGCCCCTCTCGGAATCACATACATCAACGAGACCGCATATACCCAAGACGTGGTAATGCATGAAGGGACACACTTCACCATAAACACAAACGACAACAGCTACTTCGACAGCGGACTCACCAACAACGCCGACCAAGGTCTAGACTTGTACCTCTTCTACGAACCGGAGTACCACTGGCTTAACCTGAAACGAAACAGAAACAGCCACTGGCACGAAGACGCCCCCTCAGAGGGACTTGATTTCGACCCAGGCCAAAATCTTACAGAAGGACGTGGATACCTTATTGCTTTGGGCGACGATACCGATGCACTGAAAGAGATTTATCTAAGCGCAAGAGGAACACTCACCCGCAGCAACTTCAACATCAGCATCACTTCCAACGGCACCCACCTCACAGGCTACAACCTCCTCGGCAACCCATACCATAGTTACCTCGACTTCAACGAGTTTGCCAACGTCAACAAAAATTCCATCTGGGGCGATGTTGGTTATAAGGCATACATCATCTATAACGCCGACAACAACCGTTTCGAGGAGTACCTCGTTGACGAAAATGGAGTGAGTTTCTCGCAACACGCTGCTTTGACAACCACCCGTTATATCCACCCGCACCAAGGCTTCTTTGTCGTGAAGAAAACCAGCGGCGACAGTCAGGTCACTTTCACCAACGCCATGCGTAGCATCACAGGGACATCGACTTTCCGCGATGTTCAACCCACCTACCCGCTCGTCAACTTGTTCTGCACCGACAGCGATGGGAAAAAAGAAGTCTCGGTGATAGAGTTCAACCGCCCGGAAATGTCGGGTTCGCTCAAGATGAAAGAAATGCTCAACTCAAAGGGAGACCTCTACATACGTTGGGACGGCGAGGACTTCGGTTCGATGTTCCTTGACCACACGCCTTCAGTGCTGCCCGTTTGGTTCAAGGCCGCCGAACAAGGTGTGTTCACTCTCAGTTGGAACACAGCCAATGCGACATTCGGACACCTGCACATCATCGACAACCTCACCGGAGCAGACATCGACTGCCTCAGCACTGACAGCTACACCTTCGAGAGCCGTCCTTCCGACTCAAAGGCAAGGTTCCGCCTCGTGATGAACCCGCTCGGCATCGAAGAAGATGAAAGCGAGACAGCACAAGAAGAAAACTTCGCTTTCTTCAACGGCAACGAACTCGTCGTAACCGGCAAAGGCGAACTGACCCTGACAAACCTCAACGGACAAGTGCTGGCCACTGAAACCCTTGACGGCGAACAAAACCACATATCCCTGCCAAAAACAACAGCAGGCATGTACTTGCTACGCTTGACAAACGCAAAGAACGTGAAGATCCAAAAAATAGTAATCTGCAAATAACAGGAGACAGAAGACATGAAAAAATCAATAACAAAAGTAATGGCAACATTGGCAATCTTGGTCTTTGCCGCCTTGTCACCACTTAGGGCTCAGATTTTTATTGAAAACAACGACGAGGAACTTTCTCCAAGATCCACCAGCGCAGACGAAGAATGGATCGTAGTACCGGAACAGGGCGTTACCATCGACCAGTACCAGTATAACTACACTCCCGCAGGAAGTGGCATTCTTGTACTTTCATTTTTGGCTGGCGCATACGCACTGTCAAAACGCAAAAAGAAATAAAGGCAAACGGCAAGACAACACCATTGACATGCAAAAAGCCACATATAATTAAGCATAATTTGTTTTCATTATTTTTTTCGGTCATCAGGCGCCCGCCTGGTGGCCGTTCTTTTTCCTTATCCAAGCGGAAAGAAAAAGAACGAGAGAAATGCCAAGAAAAAACCTTTAAATTATCAATTAGCACTTTTGATATGGAATAATTTGTTACTTTTGCAGTTGTTGAAAACAAATTTAAAAAAAATGACATTTTCCATTTTTTTAAAAACACTATATTCCAAGACCAAACGCGACATAGTCTTTCTATCAATTGCAGCAATACTATTTGCTGTTGCTTTGGTTGCCGACAAGATCTTATCACCCAAATTATGGTTATATTCCATTTTGTATTTTCTACCTTTGCTGGCACTATTGACAAAACTGGCCGAAAAAGCCATAAATAGCAAGAACAACGATAGCATAAGCCGCCATTGGGTTCTTTTTGCCTCCGGCATTATAATGTTCGGTTCAACATTCATTCCAAACGGCGAACGACATTGCCACGACGCGGTAATAATGCTTTTGATTTACGGTGCTGGCGACATCATCGCCGAGGCGTTCCTAACAATAGTGCGTAACCAACACCTAAGAAAGCACAGCCACACTCATGCTGACATATTGCAAAACGAAGATAACATCCTCGCCTCCACCAACAAACATAAGGCTGGCGGCATTGCCACAGCAAACAAAGGAGAGACAAAAGAGAATGAAGACGGCCACAAGTCCGGCAAAAGTTCGAACTCCATCATCAAAAAAGTCACAAGAAACAACGAATGGCCCAAAACGATGAAAATTGCAAAGAGAATGAGCCAACTTCTCATAATGCTGGCATTGCCAGGAGCTGTCATAACAGCCACCATAGTTCCCACTATGGCCACATGGTTCATTCTCGCCTTCCCACGTTGGGTATATCGAGCCTCCATGATTGTTGCCATAGCATATTGCAACACCATAACGTTCAGTCTCACCATTGCAATGGCTGAGACCATTATCAAGATGTTAAACGACGACATTGTCATAAACAGATACAAGATTGTTGACCGAATGGTAAAAGCCAGGTCGCTCTTGTTCGACAGCGACATTCTCCACAACAGCACTCTCACCCCAAGCGAAGTGAAAGACTTGCAACGCCAAGGCGTGAAACACATAGTAATGATGTCGAGCGGCAACAAAAACGACACCGAAGCACTGGCGAGAGAAACAGGCATAAGGAGTTACCGCTACGACATGCAGCCCGAAGACAAAATGAAGCTGGCCAAACAGATGTTTCGCCATCGCAAAAAACACACTTGTTTTATTTCAGTGGGCAACGGCGTAAGTGACAAAAGAATCATTCAACAGTCGAGCATACGCATAGCCATGACGCAACCCGACAACAGCGCTGCCATCGAAAGTGTCGACATTGCAATACTCGATGGAAAATTCGCGAAAATAACAACCGCAATAAAGGCCTCGAAAAAACTTATCAGGACAAACTGGTTCAACATAATCTTCTCAAGCCTCTCAAAAGTCGTACTTATGGGACTTGCCTTTTGGGGTCTTGCTCCCATTTGGATTTTAGCCTTGGCCGACATTGGCGTCCTGTCACTTACTTCACTTAATTCGTTCAGGACACTGAGATGACCACGTTTACCTTTCCTCCTCTTCACTGCACCGAGCCTGTCGAAGGGAGAGGATGTGCCAGCAGGGCGGAGGAGCAAGACGGAAAAAACAAAAAAGCAAGTTAAAAGGATATACAAAACTCCCCCTAACCCCCTCTGAGAGGGGGAACAAAGCCACGGTTTTCGCAATGGCGCATAACACGACCAGATACTTCACGCCGCTAATTGCCAAACATTGATAATATCATCTGATTTCCCTACATAAACACCTTAAAATCAACAACTAAAAATTATCAACAATAGCTGTTGAAAAATACCAGGCTTTTTTGGCCAGAAATTCATTGATGACTATAATCAAATTATCTAACTTAGCAAACTGAAAAACAAAAGTAATATTTTTATCAAGAACTTGTATATCAACGACATGAGAACAAGAAAACAAAAAAATGATAATGAGCAGGATTTGTTTGCGACACTTGACGATGTCCAAGTCGCATCAGGCAGCGAGCAGATTGACAACAACTTAACAGACGAAACGGCAAAAAAAGAGTGTATAGACAAAGGCATGGGAAACCATAAAGAGAGAAAGCCGTATGACATTGCAGATGTAAAGAAAGCAGCGGCGGCGTATTTTAAAGGAGACACGCTTGCTGGCGATGTATGGACGAACAAATATGCATTGAAAGACAGTTCGGGCAACATATACGAGCTCACACCCGATGAGATGCAGCACCGCATAGCATCAGAGATAGCACGCATAGAGAAGAAATATCCCAACCCACTAAGCGAAGAAGAAATATATGCAACACTGAAAGAGTTCAAATATATAGTGCCACAGGGGAGTCCCATGGCCGGGATAGGCAACGACTACCAAATATCGTCACTGTCGAATTGTTTTGTCATAGGCAACATGGGGGAGTCGGACTCTTATGGCGGCATTCTTAAAAGCGACCAGGAACAGGTTCAACTGATGAAACGACGTGGTGGAGTGGGTCACGACCTGTCGCACATACGTCCCACAGGTTCGCCGGTGAAAAACTGTGCACTCACCGCAACAGGCATTGTGCCTTTCATGGAACGCTATTCCAATTCCACAAAAGAGGTAGCTCAAGACGGGCGACGCGGTGCACTTATGATGAGCATCAGCATAAAACACCCTGACTCGGAAGCCTTCATCGACGCAAAGATGACACCTGGCAAGATAACTAACGCCAATGTGTCGGTACGCATCACCGATGAGTTCATGAAAGCCGTCAAGGAAAACAAGCCTTATACACAGCAGTTCCCAACAGAATCGGAACATCCGACGTGCACAAAAGAAATTAATGCTCACGTCTTGTGGGACAAAATAATCCACAACGCATGGCAATCGGCCGAGCCTGGAGTGCTATTTTGGGACACCATCATACGCGAATCGATACCCGACTGCTATGCCGACCTCGGATTCAAGACCATCAGCACCAACCCATGCGGCGAGATACCATTGTGTGCCTACGACAGTTGCCGTCTGCTTGCAATGAACCTCTACAGCTATGTTGACCATCCTTTCACAAGCAAAGCCAGATTCAACGCGACCCTCTTTGCACAACATGTGGAAATAGCCCAACGCATGATGGACGACATCGTTGACCTTGAGATAGAAAAGATAGACAGCATATTGAAAAAGATAGAATCAGACCCCGAAGATGACGAGATAAAACGCATCGAAGTAAACCTATGGCACAACATAAAAGAGAAGTGCCTGCAAGGACGCCGCACCGGCATCGGCATCACCGCCGAAGGCGACATGCTTGCCGCATTAGGCAAACAATACGCATCGGAAGAGGCAATTGACTTCTCGACCAATGTCCACAAACTTTTAGCCATTGAAGCATACCGCTCATCAGTGAAACTGGCAAAAGAACGCGGCCCTTTCCCTATTTACGACCCAAAACGCGAAGAGAGAAACCCGTTCATCAACAGGCTACGCCAAGAAGACAAGAACCTGTATAACGAGATGGTAAAACAAGGGCGACGCAACATAGCCATGCTAACCATAGCACCAACAGGCTCAGTAAGCCTCTGCACCCAAACAACATCAGGCATAGAGCCCGTGTTCATGGTGGTTTACAAACGCCGACGCAAAGTCAACCCCAGCGACAAGAATGTCAAGATTGCCATCACCGACAGCGACGGCAACTCGTTCGAGGAATACAATGTGTTCCACCACAAGTTCTTGACATGGCTCGAGGTCAACGGATACAATGTTGAAGAAGTAAAGAACTATGACGACGACAGACTTGACGAGATAATAGCCAAGTCGCCATACCATAACGCCACCTCAAACGACATCAACTGGGTTAACAAAGTAAAGATGCAAGGCAGCATACAGCAGTGGGTTGACCATTCAATCAGCGTCACCGTGAATGTACCTAAAGAGACAACAGAAGAACTTGTCAGCAAGATTTATATGACGGCATGGGAAAGCGGCTGCAAAGGCATGACGATATACCGTGAAGGTTCTCGCGACGGTGTTCTGGTGGCAAAGAACGACAAAAAGAACGACAATCCATTGACAGAGTTCTCAGTGCCTGTCAGACCTAAATCGGTCGAATGCGATGTTGTGAGATTCCAAAACAGCAAAGAGAAATGGATTGCCTTTGTAGGGAAAATCGACAACAAGCCATACGAAATATTCCTTGGCCGTTTGGAGAACTTTTTTGTCGCACCATTCGTCGAGTCAGGCTGGATTATAAAGAACAAAGATGAGAACGACAAGACCCGCTACGACTTCCAATATGTCGACAAACAAGGTTACAAAACCACAATGGAAGGCCTGTCGCGTTCGTTCAGTCCCGAGTTTTGGAACTATGCCAAACTCATCTCTGGCGTTTTGCGTCACGGAATGCCAATAAACCAAGTGGTAAACCTCATCCAAAACCTCAACGTTGAGGAAGAGAACATCAACTCTTGGAAAAACGGCATAGCACGCGCATTGAAGCGCTACATACCAGACGGCACCGTTGACGAAAAAGAAAAATGTCCGAACTGCGGCTCAAACCTAGTCTTTGAAGATGGCTGCAAACACTGCCGCGACTGCGGATACTCGAAATGCGAATAAAGTACTTATTAAGTCATAAAAGCCGACTAAAAGTCGGCTTTTTTTTCACTTTGTCCTCAAGCCCTAAAAATCAAGGTTGAACGAGAAATAAAACTGGGGTTTTTTATTGATATTATGGTCTTCAATGCCCCAAGCCACATCAAAACGCACAAAATAACCAAACACTGTAGTACGCAAGCCAACACCTATGCCCCCAACAACGGGCTCTTTCTGTTCAGTAACGCTGATGTCAAGAGAGCCATCGGTATAGTGCGTGGTATAAAGGGAATTGTCAAGGTCGTATGGATTAAGACCTGTCCATGCGGTACCTATATCTCCAAAGCCTATTATCTGGAAATTCTTTATGAATTCATAATTGATTGGCCTATCAATAAGGCATGCGAATATGGGAAAGCGGATCTCGCTGTTAAAGACAAGAAAGCTGTTGCCGTTTCGGATGTTTTGACGGAAACCACGCATATTTGTGGCCAAAGTCTGATATGCATAGTCCATATCCTGATCGACAGGTGTTGACGGATCGAATTTGGCGCCTATCCAGTTATCGACACCACCCATATAATAGATGAGCCTATTGCGTCCGAAAGAGGCACTTCCGGCTATGCGGTTGGCCCATATTAGGCTACGCCACAGACGGCGATAATCACGGACATCGAAACCCACCACAGCAAGATTTGTGGTGTTGCGACTGATGAGTTGATAGTATTCAGCAAACACTTTGCTTCTTGTGCCCGTATGTATATTTGTTGCCAAAAGGCGGGTGTTGTCAAGCACAAACTCAGCACGCAATCCAGCCCAATTGTCGTAATGGTCGGGCTCGGCAAGGCTAAGGTCGTCGATTGAGAGATACACGGCATGGTCGTTACGGTAGATTGCAGTACCGCGAAGGGAAAGGACTTCATTAAAAGGGTATGTCAGCGTGAAAAGGCCCTCGTTGGTAAAGGTGCGACGATAATAGTAGCCATTGGAGGCATCCACAACATTGCGGTGATAGGTTATCGACTTGTCAAGACGCTTGTGCAAGTCGCTAAGACGCAAGACATACTCGTTGTTGACAAACGAAGTGCTTATCTTCACTCCGCCCTCAATGCGATAGTCCTCCAACAAGTCGGTCAACGACGCCCCCAAAAACACATTGAAACCCGAGTTGAGATATATTGGCGAATTGGAGCCAGCAAAGGGCTGATAGCTGAAATTAAGGTAACTGAAGTCAATTTGTCCAAACAACTTTTCGGAGAACAACTCTATATAATAATTATACATCTGTTGTCTTTTTGGCTTGACGAAGCCCACGCTGTCGGGCTGTTGAGGCAAGATGGCAGAGGTGTAAGCCGTGTTGCCGGCAATGCTGGCGGTGTCATTTGCGACAGGACGGAAACTTGGCTTGAAACGGTGTCCTGTCATAGGTTTCAGTTCATACTCTTCAGACTTGTCTTTCGACGTCAGCCTCTTTTGGGCATAAGGGCTCAAGAGCATAGTGAAGTCGTCATCGCTATTGGCCTCGTAAAGGCGGTTGCGCTTGTTGTCACTCACCAACACCTCCAACACACCTGTCTTGGGATTAATGCAGTAGTCGTAGATGCTTTTTGTATAGCCTGTCACAGGTTTTGTTGTCGCAAAATGGCGGTAATGTATTGCCGTATCAACATAACTGATTGCGCTATCCATAAAACACTCAAAAAGATTGTAATAGCCACTGCTATCGCTGAGAAAGACAAAACTACCGTCGTTGCGAGCCATAGGCTTGATGCTGTTTGACGCTTTCGACTGTCCCACACAAGTCAAAAGAGAATCATTGGAGGAATAATTGTATGCAAACAGCCTGAAAGGTTTTGTCTGGCTTTTGTATTCCTGACCAACATCAATAATCGTCGTGTCGCGGTTTGACGAAAACAAGATGTTTTTTCCGTCGTGCGAAAACACCGGATTCAGATCTGTAAAACAGTCGTTTGTAACCTGTTGCACAGTATGCGAGAACAGATTCATAACATAAATGTCTGGTTTGCCATGACTTGTTGCCGAAAGGACAATAAGTCGGCTGTCGGCAGGCGAATAGGAGAACGAAGTCACTTTCTGGAACTCAAAGAGACTTGTGCTTGCTTTTTTCCCCGTCTCAAGGTCAATGTTCACAAGTTGCAAGCCTCCCTTGGTTTCGTTGATTACGGTTATCATATTGCCATTAGGGTGCCATTCGGCAAGTGTTTGGGTGACGTCGAGGTTCTGGTCGGAACGGAACCCCGAACGAAAGACACGTTTCTTCTTTTTTGTTTCCAGATCTTGAACATAAATGCCAATAACGCCATCGCGGGCGGTGGTAAACATTTTCTTTCTGCCATCGGGACTATATGACATTTTTATGATTTGCTGTGTTTTTCTGAACGGGGTGGCCACCTGTTTTTCCGGTGCCTTGAACTGCATGTCTCCATAGCGCTGCAAACAAGAGTTGTACCAAAGCTCGGCCAAATCGGGGAATTTCTTTCCGGTGGCGTAAAGCAAGCCACGTTTGACACTTCGTGCGTTTTCCGAGAGGCGTAGGATGTCGTTAAATGTCTGGCTGCCATAGTTTTCCTCTATAAAACGCCAAAAAGAATAGCCCGCCAGGCGGGCGTCATCACCCATAAGTTGGTTTATGCGCTTGTAACGGCCCGACACTATTCCGTCGCACAGACGTTCTTCGCTATAACTGTCCCAGTTGCCTGCTATATATGCACACAAGCCTTCGCGATACCATACAGGAATGTCATATTTGAATGTGCTTCTTATTTGGGCACCTACCGACACTCCATTTGTAACCTGGTTTATCAAAAGTTTGGCAATGCCCTCGCGCACCTGACAATTCAAGTCTGCATAACTGCCATTATAACACAATATGACCTTCGAGCCAACCAAACGGGCCACGCCACCCGTGTTGCCGTCATTACTTTCCTCGAAGTTTATATTACTGTGTTTCAAGTCATTCTGGGTATTGAATATGATAAACTGTATCTTTCTAGTGAAACGGCTCGACAAAAGGGCCTCCATTCTTCCAATCTGTTTTTCGGCATAATCTTGCACATAAAGAGCCATCTCGTCGGTACCATAAAAATAGACATCGAAGACATCATTTCGATAGTAGTTCCACTTGGGGTTTTTCCATTGCACGCGATTCTTGCCAAACTCGGTATTCATACCATTATAGAACTGGGACTGCGCAGGCAATGCGACAAGCAGCAAGGCCATTGTAAACAAGTGCCCCAATGCCTTGCCCCAAAGCTTATATGTCGTTGTGGCTGCCATATAAAAGTGATTCTATTTCCCTAATGTGCTGTTCGTACTTCTGTATTTGGCTTTCAATAAAATCAGTGCTATAGCGGCTTTCGCAGAACCCGTTTCCACGGGCCACATAGTCATCGTCATCTAAAGACGAGAGCACCTCGCGATAGTTCTCAAGACTAGCACGGTTCTCGGCAAGCATCAGTCTAAGTTGTTTGCGAAAAGCAGAAGATGTTCCGCCCGATGAGGATATTACATTTCTTTTCATGAGGACTTGCTTTCAAGATGTTTCTGACGCTGCTGCCATCTTTCGCGGGCATACTGTTGCAAGTCGCCTGCCTCGTCGCTTTCGTCAATTATCTCGAGCCCAAGTATCGTTTCAATGATGTCCTCCAAAGAGAGAATTCCCTGAAAACATCCGTATTCGTCAATGACGACAGAGATCTGTTCCCCGTGCCTTATCAGTTCTTCCCAGATGCTACTGATGGAAGCCTCTTCGTTAAAGAACGCTATTGGGCGCTTGATGCTTGACAAGGTAAGGTCAAACTTGTCGTCGGCAAGGTTCTGCAGAGCATCGCTACGCAAAACATAGCCTGTGATAAACTCTGGTGAATCGGAATATATCGGTATTCTCGAATGATGCAAGAAATTGTCATCTTTATAAAAGTCCCTAAAGGTCATGTTCTCACTCGCTATGGCCGAGACCACACGTGGAGTCATGGCATCGTATGCCTTTATAGTTTCAAGTTTGATAAGGTTTTGGATTATCTTGTTCTCACTTTTCTCAAAAACACCCTCCTCCTCGCCTACATTCACCATTGCCGAGACCTCCTCGCGGCTAACAGTCTTCTCATCATCCTCGTCGTCAGGGATAAGCCTTGAGATGAACTCAACAAGTATTACAATGGGATACATCACAAACAAAAGCACCCTTATTAAAGATGCTGCAAAGCCCATGAGAACCCTCCATTTCGAGGTTCCAATACTCTTTGGCACTATCTCGGCAAACACCAATACCGCAAGTGTCATCAATGCCGACACTAAACCGAACCATTCACTACCGAAAAGGTTCGTGGCTTGCATTCCAACACCCGCAGCACCTACGGTGTTGGCAATGGTATTGAGCGACAATATTGCCGCTATAGGCCGGTCAATATTCTGTTTGTACTTCTTGAAGAGCGAGGCTTTTTCATAGCCTTCCTCTTCTCGCATAGTAATGTAGGAAATTGGGGTTGACATTAGCACCGACTCCAGAATCGAACACAAAAAAGAAATCCCAAGGGTCAGCAATAAAATTATGATAAGCAGTGTCATTACTGTGTTTGTTTCATGAGTGTTTCAAACTGCAAAAATAGCATTTTTGTTTGTTTAAAGTCTATTTTATCAATAATAAGTCACTTTTTGTCGAAAAACATTGTCTTCTTGCATAGCGTTTTGATGCCATAATTGATAAAAAAATCATCATATAACAATCTGTTATCAATATAAACAATTAATTATCAACAACATAACCACTTAAGCGATTATTTTGGAGAAAAAAAAGCATTATTTGAAAAAATGTCACTTAATTTGCGCTCCCAAAAAAATCATGCAAAATAAGCAAATATTAAAAACATGAGTAAGATAAAAGAAGATTTTGGTGTGGTCAAGACAAAGAAATTTTGGATTGAGCTGTTCATAATGACAGCCGGAATGTTGCTTACGGCGGCATCGGTATATTATTTTCTTGTTCCCAGCAAACTTATAGTTGGCACCATCTCAGGCTTGTCGATTGTACTGTGCAGTGTTTTTGGCGACATGGGCATCAACATAAGCCTCTCTGTTACCATCATGGTGATCAATGCCATCCTATTGATATTGGCATACGCACTAATAGGTAAAGAATTTGGGTTGAAAACAGTTTATTCGGCAATGATATTGGGTCCACTTACCGACTTTTGGGATTGGGTTCTGCCCTGGACGGAATTTGCCACCGACAACTCAGTCACCGGCGAGCAGTCTGTCATGGGCGACCCTTGGTTCGACCTCTGCTGCTTCGTTCTGATGTTAAGTGCGGCACAAGCCATAATGTTTTCAATAAACGCCTCTACAGGTGGTCTTGACATTTTGGCCAAGATTGTGAACAAATATCTCCATTTCGACATAGGGAAATCGGTCAGCATCGCTGGAGCCATAATATGCCTTTCGGCTTTTGCCATCAACCCTTTCCGCATGGTTGTCATAGGTCTTATAGGCACATGGATAAACGGTGTTGTGGTTGACTATTTCACCGCCAACCTCAACAGTCGCAAACGCGTGTGCATCGTCTCGCAAGACTACGACCGCATTCGCGACTATATCATCAACGACCTCGTTAGGGGATGTACGCTTTATGAAGTCATCGGAGGTTACTCAAACAAACCTGGCATCGAACTTGAGTCTCTTCTCACAAAGGATGAGTTTGCCAAGTTAATGGAATGGCTTGGCGACAACGAAATACAGGCTTTCATCACCGCTGGAAATGTGAGCGAAGTGTATGGTTTTTGGATAAAAGACAAGAAAAAAGCCAAAGCACTTTACCACCCCATCAACGAATGATGCGCCATTTTACAGCGGATTATTTGGGTCGCTAACCTTTTGTCCGCTGTATTGCATCACCTCGTCGTACTTGTAAACCAGTTCTATGCCTACCTTACGGAACATCTCTTCCGACTCGGCTCCATCATGATATTTGCGTTCGCACACCACACGCACTATCCCGCAGTTTATTATCAACATGGCACAGGTGCGGCATGGGGTCATACGGCAGTATAATGTGCTACCCTCTAATGCAATGCCCCGACGGGCTGCCTGACAAATGGCGTTTTGCTCGGCATGAACCGTACGCACGCAATGTTGAGTGATGCTGCCGTCCTCATGAATAGTCTTGCGAAACAGGTGCCCCACGTCATCACAATGAGGAAGGCCCTTGGGCGAGCCAACATAACCGGTAACGAGTATCTGGCGATCCTTAACTATCACACAACCGCTCCTGCCTCGGTCGCAAGTGGCACGCTCGGCAACGGTGTCGGCTAAATTTAGGAAATAATTGTCCCAAGTGGGACGTATATGTTTGTTATCTTCTTCCATTTTTATTGAATGTTGAACAGTTTAAGTGACATGCGTAATAAGACAAGCCAAAACGGCTATTCCTGGTCATTTAGCCTTGTTTTCCATCTCATTCAAGACCTTCTCAACACTCTCGTGAAGCTCTTCGATGCTGCCGTTGTTGTCAAACACATAATCGGCCTGTCTTATGCATTCGCCAAGATTCTGCTTGTTGGGGTCTGTAGAGTTCATTTCGCGCTGCTCGTTCATCACAAAGGTATCGAAACTGACCGAATCGGTTTCTGAGCCACGAATGGCAATACGATTATAGCGCACTTTCTGGTCGGCATCAACAGCAAACAATGTAAACGACGCCTTGCTGCGCAACGAACTTATCTCGCCAGGTGTACGAATGCTCTCAATAACGGCGTCCTTGCCATCACGAACGGCCATCTCATAAAGTTGGTCAACAATGTAACTTGGCGTGTGGTTTTTACGAAGGGCATTGGCAACAAACGTCATTGTGTCGCGGTTAACCTCAAGGTTACGGCGTTTCACCTCTTCGCTTATAAAGGCACGCACTGAATAATGAACAAAATTCTTGCTGTTTACAAGGTAGTCAACAATGGTACCTTTGCCGGCACCAAGTGTGCCAGTTATCCCTATTATCTTCATGCTGGTGTTTCTTTCGTGATGTATGTCGTCTATCCATTTTCGTGTTTCAATGGGCTTGAAAGCCTTAAGTTTTTCTAACAGCGACTGGGGGTTGTCGTCAACAATGATGTTATCATAATGTTCTTTCCTGACAAAGCCTTCGTTTACAGAATGCCGCAAAAAATCCAGAAGTTTGTCGTAATATCCATTGACATTATAGAAAGCCACAGGCTTGTCCATTATGCGCAACTGACTCAACACCGCCACCTCAAAAATCTCATCCAGGGTTCCAAAGCCACCAGGCATGGCAATGAAAGCATCAGCTTTATCCTCAAGCAATGCCTTACGCTCGGCCATACTTCCCACTTTTATCATTTCAGTAATGCCAAAATGCGCAACCTCCATGTTTACAAGACATACAGGCATGACGCCAATCACCTTGCAACCCGCACCAAACATGGCATCGGCAATGACTTTCATCAAACCCACATTGGCACCACCATAATAAAGGTCACATTTGGCATCGGCCATCTCATTCGCGAGAAGCAAAGCTCCATTTCGGTAAACCTCATCATATCCCATGCTGCTTCCGCAAAAAACACATATATTCATAAACTCATCGTTAGATTGACGCAAAAATAATGTTTTTTGCTTAACCAGGCCAATCTAATGACAATTATTTCAAGAATGCTACAAGCCAGTGCATGACAATAAACTCCATTTTATCACATCAATAATACAGACAAGACAATATTTATGTAATTTTGCGACAAATATTGAATATGGATACTATCAAGATAAAAAAAGGCTTGGACATCAAGCTCAAGGGCATGGCAAGACAGACCACAACAAATGTTGAAGCCGACTTCCATGCAATAATGCCCGATGACTTCACAGGACTAACCCCTCGTCTGAAAATTGCCGAAGGTGATCATGTCAAAGTTGGCTCACCACTATTTTGTGACAAGCACAACGAAAAAATCGTTGTCACCTCCCCCATAAGCGGCATAGTAAGAGAGATACGAAGAGGTGAAAAAAGACATCTTCAGGCCATAGTAATTGAATCGGACAAGAAATACGATTCGCTCGCTTTCAATATTGGGCAAAGCCGAGAATCTATTGTCAACACATTGATTGAAAGCGGACTATGGGTCATGTTAAGACAAAGGCCTTATTCAGTAATAGCCAATCCAAACGACAAACCCAAAGCCTTGTTCATTTCAGCATACGACACAGCACCTTTGGCCCCGAACACAGACTATACAACCGAAAACCAGCATATTGCATTTCAAAAAGGACTTGACATTTTAAACATTGTCAGCGACAACAAGGTGCATTTGTGCACACATTCCAAAAACACATCAAAAGTATTCTCGGAAGCCAAGAATGTCACTCTCCACAACTTCGACGGCCCTCATCCCGCCGGCAATGTGGGGACACACATCAACAAAATCATGCCCATCAACAAAGGTGAAACTATATGGTACTGCTACCCTAACGATGTGATAAACATCGGAAACCTTTTCTTAAGCGGCAAGCCCGATTTCAGACGTGTTTACGCCCTCGCTGGAAGTGAAGCGAACAACCCGCATTACTTCAAGACACACATAGGCGCCGCCTTGCATGACATCATAGACAAAGACACCGACCCTGACAACATCAGGACAATAAGCGGCAATGTACTGACCGGACACACAGAAAGTGCAAATGGTTTCATTCATTTCTACGACAACATGGTGACAATGATACCCGAAGGCAACAAAAGACATGAAATCCTCGGTTGGCTCACCCCTGGAATAGGCAAGTTCAGTTTCTCGCACACCTTCCTTTCCGGCTTCATCCCAAATGAGATAAGACGCAGGTACGACTTTGACACCAACACCCATGGCGAAAAAAGAGCATACGTCATCACTGGCGAATTTGAGAAAGTGTTCCCTTTCGACATCTATCCGATGCAACTAATAAAAGCCTGCCTTGCCGAAGATGCCGACCTTATGGAAAATCTTGGCATACTTGAAGTGGACCCCGAAGACTTCGCATTATGCGAGTTCATCGACACCTCAAAGACTGACATCCAAAATATCATAAGAAAAGGCATTGAACTTGTCAGAAAAGAAAACTAGTAAAAGACACAAGCCACATAATATCAGCACCAGTCAAGTCTTTTCCGGATTTGTTTTTTTTGTGGAGAACCGGCAATAAAGGATTAAAACAAGGAGACATAAAATGTATGTTTTAAAGAAGTCTCATCTTTTTGTTTTGTGTTTCAATTATCAACAGACCTTGCCGGATAGTATCTCACATTTTTTCAAATCCAGCAAGATTAGTTTTTTTTGCTATGCCAAACAAAAAAAAAGCCACATTCCATTCAACATAATTCATTATTTTTGCAGTTTTAAAATCCAGCCTCTAAAGAGGCTTAAAAAAAACCTCTTTTAGTTCAAATAGTCATGACAGAGAAAAAGACAGATTTCAAGACACGGCTCAGACAAAGGGTTGACAAGATGAAGCCCACATTCAGCGAAGGTGGCCGTTTTGCATGGCTTCACTCGACATTCGAGGCCTTCGAGAGTTTTCTCTTTGTCCCTGACGAAACGACAAAAAACGGCTGCCACATACGCGATGCCGTTGACTTGAAACGCACCATGATAACAGTGGTGATAGCACTTTTGCCTGCTTTCCTTTTCGGGATATGGAACGTCGGGCGCCTACATTATCTTGCCATTGGCGAATCGGCTGGTTTCTGGCAAGACATTGGGTTCGGACTCCTAAAAGTACTGCCTACAGTTATAGTATCATATCTTGTCGGGCTTGGCATTGAGTTCACCTTTGCACAAATACGACACAATCAGGTCAACGAGGGCTATCTTGTCACCGGACTGCTGATTCCAATGATATTACCACCCGGCATACCACTTTGGATGGTTGCCATGGCAACAGCTTTCGCCGTAGTCATCGGAAAGGAAGCCTTTGGCGGAACGGGAATGAACATAGTAAATCCCGCTCTGCTGGCGCGAGCTTTCTTGTTTTTTTCCTATCCTTCCAAGATGTCGGGTGACAAGGTATGGATAGCCGGACAACCAGACGCCTATAGCGGCGCAACGCCACTGAGCACCCTGGCAGAAGGCGGGTATGACATGCCAACAGCCTGGACCATGTTTTGGGGTGGAATACCAGGCAGCGTTGGCGAGACATCAAAGATCGCAATATTGATAGGCGCATTGACACTACTCATATCAGGCATAGCCAGCTGGCGGATAATGCTGTCGGTTATAACAGGCGGTCTCGGCATGGGACTAATTTTCAACGCCATAGGCGCCACTCCATACATGCAACTGCCATTCCACTATCACTTGATTATGGGAGGATTCCTCTTCGGAGCAGTATTCATGGCCACCGACCCCGTCACAGCACCACAAACCAACACCGGAAAATGGATATACGGCTTGCTTATCGGTGCTTTCACCATAACACTTAGGATTCTTAATCCCGCATACCCAGAAGGCATGATGCTATCCATACTTCTGATGAATTGCTTCGCACCACTCATCGACCACTGCGTGATTTACCGCAACATAAGAATGCGCAAACAACGCACCTTGAAAAACAAAACAAAACAACAACAATGAACAAAGACTCAAACAGTTACATATTCATTTATTCGGCCACACTGGTAGTCATAGTGGCTACACTCCTTTCAACAGTAGCAGTACTGCTGGGGCCACGGCAGCAGAGCAACCGCGACGCCGAGAAGAAACAAGACATTTTGCAGGCTGCAGGAATAACAACAGAACGTGACAATGCAGGCAAATCATTTGACGAACACTGCACAACGATGCTGCTCATCGACAGTATAGGAAACATCATCGACAGTTCAGACAAGGCATTCGACACCGAACTTAATAACGAGCTTTACAACAAGGAACATGGCAAGACATACCAATTGCCACTATTTGTGATAAACGACAACATAAATGTCATCCCTCTATACGGAAACGGTCTATGGGGTCCGGTATGGGGCTATCTGGCCATCGCCACCGACGGGAATACCATTATAGGTGCCACATTCGACCACAAGTCAGAGACGCCAGGGCTGGGAGCCGAAATTACATCAGAGCGTTTCCATGGACAGTTTAAAGGCAAGACATTGCATAATGAAAGAGGATTCACTGGCATCAAAGTTGTCAAAGGTGGAGCTTCGTCACTACCCGAACCAGAGCGCAGCCATGCCGTTGATGCCGTTTCGGGAGCCACCATCACCTCTCACGGCGTGGACGAGATGCTTAATAAAGTCATCAAACTCTATATGCCCTACTTTGAAAAACAAACAAAATGAAATAGCCAAACAACATAATGCCAAACATCAAGAAACTCATCATAGAACCACTACGCAAAAGCAACCCTGTCACCGTGTTGGTGCTGGGTATATGCTCTTGCCTTGCCGTAACAGCGAAACTTAAACCAGCACTTGTCATGGGCATCTCTGTGACTGTGGTAACCGCATTGTCAAACCTTGTCATATCCATGCTTCGCAAAGGCATTCCCAACAGGATACGCATTATCGTGCAACTTGTTGTTGTGGCCACACTAGTGATATTTGTTGACCAAGTCCTAAAAGCATATCTTTACGACATCAGCAAGCAACTGTCGGTTTTTGTCGGACTTATCATAACCAACTGTATCGTCATGGGGCGGTTGGAAGCATTTGCGATGTCACACAATCCATGGGAGTCGTTTCTTGACGGAGTTGGCAACGGGATAGGCTACACCCTCGTACTCGTCACTGTGGCCTTTTTCCGCGAACTGTTGGGAGCAGGAACACTTCTGGGATACCAAATCATACCACAAGCCATATACGATGCAGGTTATATGAACAACGGACTTATGATACTGCCACCAATGGCACTTATAATAGTAGGAACAATAATTTGGATTAACGGCGAAAAAGAAACGAAAAAATAGGCTACCTGACAGACACGCCATGTCTTATTGCCAAACCAACAAACAAGAAACAATGGACTTATTCAACCTCTTCATAAAATCAGTCTTTATCGACAATATGATTTTTGCCTATTTCTTGGGCATGTGCTCATATTTGGCGGTATCCAAGACGGTCAAAACAAGTTTCGGCCTTGGCTTGGCTGTAACTTTTGTGCTATTGGTTACAGTGCCAATAAACTATATAGTCGACAAATATTTGCTGACGCCAGGCGCCTTGGCTTGGATCAGTCCAAAACTTGCAAACATTGACCTAAGTTTCCTTAGCTTTATAATATTCATAGCCATCATAGCAGCCATAGTGCAGATTTTGGAAATGGTAATTGAGAAATACAGTCCCACTTTATATGCCGCATTGGGCATCTTCCTTCCCCTAATAGCAGTCAACTGTGCCATTTTGGGCTGCTCGCTGTTTATGCAAGAACGCGCATTCAACAACATAGGCGAAGCAACCATCTACGGGCTTGGCTCAGGACTAGGTTGGCTTTTGGCCATAGTGGGCATAGCAGCAATACGCGAAAAAACGAGATATTCGCATATTCCACAAAAACTGCAAGGAGTAGGCATTGCCTTTATCATAACGGGAATCATGGGCATTGCCTTTATGGCTTTCTTGGGATTGAAGATGTAAAAACACGGCCAAAAGACTTTTCTTTATAAAAACTTTGCCACGCATCAATGGATACGAAGCAAAAACATAGCATAAACAAACGTTTTGAGACTCGAGCCAAAAACACTTTGCTGGCTTTTATCGATGCTATATATCCCTTATTCAGCAAGATAATGGGTAAACAATTGTTCAGTTACGGCTTTTGTGGAGGACTCAACCTTGCATTGGAATGGCTGCTGTACTATGTTTTTTATCATTTCATAGTAAGTGAACGCATCGTCGATTTGGGATTTGTCGCCATCACGCCTCACATTTCTGCCTTTGCCTTCAAGTTTCCCATCACTTTCCTGACTGGATTTTGGATGGCACGCCACATTAGTTTCACGGGCTCAGGACTTAGGGGAAGAACACAAATAACACGTTACCTTCTTGTCACATTAGTGAACATATTGATAAATTATGCTGGACTGAAACTGTTGGTCGAGGTTTGCGGCATGTGGCCCACTGTATCCTACATTATCATTTCGATAATATGTGTCACTTTCAGTTATCTGTCAAACAAGCACTTTTCGTTCAGGAAGAAAACAAAAACAGAGTAAAAATGGACACTTTAAGAAACCTTCAGTCGAAAATAACACCCCACAAAGGACTTCAAAGCCAACTGGACACTTGGAGGGCCGCAAACAAAAAAATCATTTTTACAAACGGTTGTTTTGACATACTTCACCGTGGGCACGTCGAATATCTCTCTAAAGCAGCCGACATGGGTGACATACTTATAATAGGACTAAACACCGACCACTCTGTTAGCAGACTAAAAGGCAAAAATAGGCCCATAAACGACCAATACTCACGCGCCTTGCTATTGTCGGCCCTTTCGTTTGTTGACGCCATAACACTATTTGACGAGGATACCCCACTAAACCTTATAACAATGGTGAAGCCCGACATCCTTGTCAAAGGTGGAGACTATAATGTCGATGACATTGTAGGCCACGACATAGTTGAAGCCTACGGTGGCAAGGTCGTCACCATACCCCTTACAAATGGCTACTCCACAACAAAGACCATCGAAAAAATGAAAGGTTAAACCGACATTTGCAATATTCAAGACCTCACTGCCCCCAAAAAGCACCCCTCCGCTTATAAGACATGAACTTTTAATTTAGGTGGGTTCTATAAATTCAACGAAATAAAATACAAATGATATGACAAATTAATTAATTTTTTTCCTCGCTTTTGGCCGCTTTTCGGCATCTTACTGTTTATCAATCGGTTGCATAGCCCGCTATGCACCCTCCTTCTGCGCAGCAATATGCTCGAAAACCGACTCTAAATCACTGGAAATTAATTTATAGAACCCACCTTTAGTTTAAGCCGCAATAGTACAAAAAACACATCACACATATTTCTATTACCGCTTTATTTTAACTACGATTTTGCCATATTTATATTTTCCACTCTTGTAAAGATTTTAGTCCTGACCAAGGCAAGAGAATAAAGTGCAAAACACTTAACAACAAACCTATTACAAATGAATCAAAATAACAAGACACAAAAAAAACAGATACCGTTTGAGACAGGAACCCCGAAAGTTTTTTGTCCAACTTTCGGGGTTCACGTTATTGGTACCTGACTTTTTGTTATTAATGCAGTAATACAATCAGAAATTAAGGCTCATTGTAGCGCCAATAACACATTGGTTCTGCATTCCAGGAGCCTTGCAGTTCATTATGCTTGGGTTGATGTTCATCTTAGCCACACCATGCTGTTGGTTGAAATCGTTTGCAATCTTGTCCATAGCCTTGGCTCCCTTGACACGGAAGACAATGCCAACAGGCAACATGCACACGCCCACACCGCCAACGACATAACCACTAATATTCATAGCATTGTGCACATTTTCAGAAACTTCTTCGCCAAGGTTAGGTTCCACCAATACTGAAATCAAACCAAGAGCGGTAAGAGCAGTTCCTGTGATGATGAATGCGTCGCCCATAACAGCATTTTCCCTGGCTATTTCATATTGGCCAGCGATCTCATCACCCAAAAGCAAAGACTTGCTGATTTCGTTAAGGCGAACACCATTATAGGCCAAATGATTGCCTATGCATTGCATTCTGAATGTTGTGCCATTACTAGCTGCTGCATAAGCAGCTTTTTTCTCTTCTACTGTTGTTTGAGCCGTCATGAAAAACCCTGACATAAGCAAAACGGCCACTAGTAAAAATCTCTTCATGTTAGTTATTTTTAATGTTACTTATCATTTGTTTCAAACGTGCAAAAATAATGATTATTTTTAATCCGAGATGTTTTTAGTTTATTTTTTTATTAAGCCAACGAACATATACTTTGGCAAAAATGACTAATTTTGCAATTATTTATTTTTGAATAAGGATGACAGAATTTACGTTTCTTGGGCGACACAAGTGCATTGACGAACTTATTGGAAGCATTAGTAAAGAAAGGCACATTACATGTGGAAGTCTGGCAGGCTCGGCAAAGGCTTTTGTTGTAGGGGAAGTGTTCAGACGCCTTGGAGGCCGGCATCTCATAATATGCACCGACAAGGAAGAGGCCGCATATATGTGTAACGACATTGAAGGCATAATAGGCGAGACCAGCTTTGATTACAACAAGAAACAAGTCCTGTTCTACCCCACTTCCTATAAACGCCCTTATGAACCAGAACGCCCGGACAACACTTATATATTGTCGCGCACCGAAGTTCTGCAACGTCTATCCACAAGCGAACGCAAGACCATTATGGTGAGCTACCCGGAAGCACTTAGCGAAAAAGTGTTCTCCAGAACACTTTTGGCCAAAAACACACTCAAGATAAAAGTAGGCGACAAAATAAGCCTCGACTCTCTTGCCGAACAGTTGTTCGAATACAACTTCCAAAACGTTGACTTTGTTGTTGAGCCAGGACAATTTGCCATACGCGGAGGGCTTGTCGATGTGTTTTCCTTTTCAAACGACTTCCCTTACAGAATAGAATTCCTCGGCAATGAGGTTGAATCCATACGCAGTTTCGACATCGCAAACCAGCTCTCAGTTGAGAAGATAAAACAGATAGCACTACTCCCAAACATGCAAACACTATGCAGAGTGGAACAACGCATCAGCACGCTTGAATATATGCCAGATGACATAATGGTATGGATTAACGAAATGCAATTTCTCCCCACTCGCATCGATGATGAATATGAAAAAGCAGTATCAGCATACGAAAAGGCAGACAAGCAAATTGACAAGCCGGAACTGATGTTCAGCCGCTCTGACGAACTCATGCGGCTGCTTGAGAAACGCAAGACAATCGAGTTCGGCAACAAGTCAAGACTAAACGCTACAGCTAACATAACATTCCACACCTCGCCGCAGCCCATATTCGGCAAAAACTTCAATATGCTGTCTGAAAGCCTTGACGACTATATCGACAAGGGTTACAAGATAAAACTTTTCTCAGACAGCGCAAAACAACTCGACCGCATACAAAGCATACTGAACAGCACAAAGAACAAAGACGAAGACAACCGCTATTTCGAAAGTGTCATGTTTGCCATTCACAATGGTTTTTGCGACCATGACCTTAAGACATGCTTCTTCACCGACCACCAGATTTTTGAGCGACACCACCGTTACCGTCTGCGCGACAATTTCAGCAGCAAACAAGCAATAACACTCAAAGAACTCTACGAACTGAAACCTGGCGATTTCGTCACGCACATAGACCATGGCATCGGGCGTTTCGACGGACTGGAAACCATTGAAACTAACGGCAAGCCTCAAGAGGCAATACGCCTTGTTTACAACAATGGCGACCTGCTTTATGTCAGCATACACTCCTTGCATCGCATTTCAAAATATAGCGGCAAGGAAGGCGTCGAACCAAAGCTAAGCACTTTAGGCTCAAAACGTTGGGACCAATTGAAAAGCAAAACAAAAAGCAAAGTCAAAGACATTGCTCGCGAGCTAATCAAGCTATATGCCGAACGCAAGCGCAGCAAAGGATTCCAATTCGCCCCCGACAATTACCTGCAGACAGAATTGGAAGCCTCGTTCATGTACGAAGACACACCAGACCAACTGAGAGCCACAAGTAACGTAAAACGCGACATGGAGTCGGAAAGCCCGATGGACAGACTTGTATGCGGAGACGTTGGGTTTGGAAAGACTGAGATAGCCATGCGCGCCGCCTTCAAAGCCGTTGCCGACTCAAAACAAGTGGCAGTATTGGTACCAACCACCGTCCTCGCGCTTCAACACTACCACACCTTTACGCACCGTTTTGACGGATTCCCCGTGAACATAGAATACCTGAACAGATTCAAGACAACAAAACAGCAAACAGAAATATTGCAACAACTTGAAAAAGGACATATAGATATTATAATAGGTACACACCGCCTGACAGGAAAAGATGTGAAATTTAAGGACTTGGGGCTACTGGTCATTGACGAGGAACAAAAGTTTGGCGTTGCAGTAAAGGAAAAGTTGAAAGCAATGAAAACCAATGTTGACACCCTCACACTTTCGGCCACCCCTATTCCACGCACACTACAATTCTCGATGATGGGAGCACGCGACCTCAGTGTCATCAACACTCCGCCACCAAACCGACACCCAGTCCAAACCGAATTGCACCGTTTTGACACCGAACTCATACGCGACGCCATACAATTTGAACTGTCGCGCGATGGACAAGTCTTCTTCATACACAATCGTGTGCAAAACATAATGGACATACGCAACCTCATAACCACCTGTGTGCCTGGAGTAAGAATCGCAGTGGCACACGGACAGATGGAAAACAAACAACTTGAAGACATAATGCTCGGTTTCATCAACGGCGACTACGACGTGCTATTATGCACCACCATAGTGGAGTCAGGACTCGACATCCCCAATGCCAACACCATTATCATCAACGATGCCAACCGCTACGGACTCAGCGACCTGCACCAATTGCGCGGACGCGTAGGACGCTCAAACCGTCGCGCCTTCTGCTACCTGCTCGCACCCCCACTCAACACGCTGACAGAAGAAGCAAGGAAACGCCTTACAGCAATAGAGGAATTTGCCGACCTGGGCGAAGGCTTGAACATTGCCATGCGCGACCTTGACATAAGAGGCTCCGGCAACCTGCTGGGAGCAGAACAAAGCGGTTTCATCAACGACATAGGCTTTGAGACATACCACAAAATACTGGACGAAGCAATACACGAACTAAAAGAAACAGAATTCAACGACTTATTCCAACACGAGGACAACCAGGCATTCACCAACGACTGTGTTATAGAAACCGACATGGAAACCAGACTCCCCGCAGAATACATCAACTCGACAACAGAAAGACTCAGCCTATATACCGAACTTGACAAAATTGACACGGAAGATGGCTTGATGTCTTTCACAGACCACCTCATTGACCGTTTCGGCCCACTGCCCCGCCAAGTAACAGACTTACTTGCGACTGTCAGGCTTCGCTGGACCGCCAAGCAACTTGGTTTTGAAAAAATAACACTCAAAAACAATCTTGCTATCGCCACTTTTGTAAGCAACGAAAACAGCAGCTATTTCGACAGCAAAATGTTCCAAACAGTACTGAAATACATCATGTCTCACCCAAAAAGATGCCTGCTAAAAGAAAGCAACGGCCGAACCAAGTTCATCATCAAAGAAATTTGTTCAGTCACTCAAGCACTTATACTTCTAAACGAAATCAAAGACAGCCAATTATAAAAAAAACACCACAAATACCGTTCTTGAATTTCGTATTTATTACAAATAATAAGAAAAAAAAATTGGCGGGATATAAAAATTTTGCTTATCTTTGCACAAAATTATAACCAAAAATTCAAAAAAATGAAGAAAGTTTTATCATTATCGCTTATCCTTGCATTAGGGATAGCTGGATTTGCCCAGACACGCGACATGGTTCCGCAAAAAGCACAAATGCGTACCAAAGTTGCTGTTGGCAATGAAAAAGCAACTGGAGTAAACCAACTTCAGAATGTAGAGAAAACTGGAAACGCACTGCCCTCAAAAGCATGGCATTACGAAACCCTTGATGAGTATGAAGTAATGATCAACAGCTACGACCTCCAGTCAAACTCACTTATTGCAAACCACATCGCCTCGTTTGGTGATGGCACTTTGGCAACCGTGGCTACATTTATGCCTGGTGACAAGAGCCCCTATAACCAAGCTTCTGCCTACCGCGGAACAGGTTACAACTATTTTGACGGCAGCGACTTTGGCGAACAACCATCATCACGTTTCGAAAACCAATACACAGGTTGGCCTTCAATAGCTCCCTATGGTCCCAATGGTGAAATCGTTGTTTGCCACACTGGTAACGGTCTTGTTTACTATACCCGCGAAAACAAAGGCGAAGGCAATTGGGTTGGACCTAAAGAAATTCCTAATCCAGAAGGCGACCCAAGCATAGCTCCTGCAGGAACAGGATTCTCACTCAGTTGGCCTAGAGTTGCCACCTCAGGCCCTGACCACACAATCATCAACATCGTTGCTTTGGACCAATGGACAAATGGTCTTTCAGGTGATGCTGCACAAGGTGAGATCAACACCTTCCTCGCTCGCTCAACCGACGGCGAGAACTGGACTGTTACCACAATGCCTGAGATACCTAACGGTGGTGTCAACCAATTCTCCGCTGATGACTATTGCGCTGCTTATAACGGAAATACCGTAGCATTCCTCTTCTTGGGTAATCATACATACTCAACAGACATTTTGCTGGTAAAATCAACCGACAATGGTGAAACATGGTCAAGCACTGTGGTTTGGGAAAACCCATTCCATGGTCAAGATTGGAACGACCCCTTCATCTTCGACACCATTAACCACGACCTTTTCTACACTCCTTACATGGCATCTCTTGCAATTGACAAAAACGGCAAGGCTCACGTAGCAATGAGTTCAGGCGCAATCAGATGCGGTGACGGCGACGGCACTTACTCATACTACATGGGCTTCACTTCCGACGGCGTTTACTATTGGAAAGAAGGTGACGAAACAATCAAAACAGGCCCTGTTTTTGAAGACGGTTTTTCAGATGACTACCTCGGTCTTGCTCCTTACGCAACACACATAATAGAACAAGATACCTTTGTAGCTTACAACGATCACTACATCGCCGGTACCGTATTATTCCAATATGGTGAAGACGAAGATAATCCTGACTACTATTTTGACCGCGTCAATTATTGGAAATTTGATGACGAAGCAGGTGGACTTCCTGAAGATGCACCTCTTTACTACGTAAGCAATTTCCCAACAACCAAAGACTACACAGAAACCCTTTACAGAGGCACTGGCTCATACCAAACAGTTAACGGCAACTATGCAAACAAAATAGGTGCTGGCGCAATGTGCGGCTGGCCTGCAATAACCGTCGATGACAATGGCATCGTTGCCATAGCTTACAGCGTGCCTGACTGGCGTCGTGAAGGCGACGGCTCAACTGGCTATGCATACAGAGCTGTTTATATATCATATATCGACAATGGTGTCGTATATCCTAACGCTGACTACCTCGCAGAAGACTTCTCACACATGGTTGACGAAATGACCAACATTCACGCTCTCCCGAACTCATTCGGAAACCGCCAGTTCGTGTTTGGTTACATGTGCGACCCAGGTATTGGATGGGCAGGAACTTCAGCCAGCAATCCTGATGACCCGCCGGCGCATTCACCAGCAGAAAACACATTCTTCGTTTCTGTCGTTACACCTGACGTCATCATCGACAATGTGAAAGAAGCTGTCAACCCGATGAACAGCGTAAGCGTACGTCCTAACCCAGCTACCGACGCTCTCTACATCGACATCAACGCTAAACAAAGCAGCAACATGACAGCCGTTGTTTACAACATCACCGGACAGAAAGTCATGGAGCAGAACATGAGCCTCACAACAGGTGCCAACACCCGTAGCATCAATGTGAGCAACCTCACCAGCGGCATCTACTTCGTAACAGTTAAAGCCAACAACTTCGAGAACACAATGAAATTCATCGTGAAATAAAAGATTCTTTTTCATAAAGCAAACAGAAGGCGGAGAATTCTCCGCCTTCTGTTTTTACCTTGAGCATTGAAGATGACTATGACCAGATCGTCAAGGGTTTCTCAGGGCTTTCCATCTTAACAAATCAACAAATAGACACCAAACAAATCAACAAATAATATACCTTTGCAGTCTCAAAACATCACCATGCTCGAACACCTCAAACAATACATAAAAGAAAACAACCTTATCGCTAAAGGAGATAAAATTATTGTTGCCTTAAGCGGTGGCATCGACTCAATGGTGCTCACCCACCTGATGAAAGAATACGGCAACCACTTTGTAGCCGCCCACTGCAACTTCCACCTACGAGATATAGAATCAGACGGTGACGAGCAGTTTGTCACAAAGTATTGTCTTGAAAACGGCATCAAATGCCATGTCAAACACTTCAACACCAAAGAGTATGCCCAAGAAAAAAACATTTCAATAGAAATGGCAGCACGCGAACTGCGCTACACCTGGTTTGAAGAACTAAAACAAGAATTGGGATATGACAAGATTGCAGTTGCACACCACGCCGACGACCAAATAGAGACCTTCTTCATAAACCTGCTGCGCGGCAGCGGAATACACGGACTCAAAGCAATGCTCCCCGCCAATGCAGCAATAATAAGACCACTCCTCTGGTCAACCCGAAAACAAATAAAGGAGTACGCTGAAGCAAATAACATCAGTTGGCGCAACGACAGCACCAACGACGAGACAATATTCACACGCAACAAACTACGAAACATCGTCCTGCCCTATATAAACACACACTTCGGTAATGCAAGCAGAGCCATGACAAACTCAATAAACCACCTTACTTCAGAATGTTGCCTTTACGACCAACTCGTCAGCCAATACATTGACTCTGTTCAAATAAAAAAAGACAACTCCGTAACGATAGAAAAATCCACATTCAAAAGCCCTAACGGCAAACAATTGCTTTTTGAATGGATCAAACAATACAACTTCAACACAAGCCAATGTGAGGATATTTCAAAGGCGTTGCCTGCAAAACCCGGACAAAATTACTACTCTCCCACACATAGACTTTGCATCGGACGCAACAACATTGTCATAGACTCAATTATCAACAAGAGCAACTTAAATCCCGTCACCATAAAAAGAGACACTACCAAAATTGCAGAACCTATTAAAATGGAACTCTCAATCCTCGACCGCAACACCGATTTCAGTATCAACAAAGACAAAAACTGCGGAATGCTGGATTACGACAAGATAGAATATCCTTTATGCTTGCGTCTTTGGAAACATGGCGACAAATTCAAGCCTTTAGGCATGTCGGGGACAAAACTAGTCAGCGACTTTTTAACCGGCCTGCATTTGACACAAACAGACAAAGACAAGATTTTTGTTCTTGAAAATGGGGATGGTAGAATAATATGGCTCGTTGGACTCCGCATCGACGACCGTTTCAAAATAGACGACAAAACAAAACACGTTTTAGCCATAAATACAAAAGTATAATTTGTATTTTTGCAAAACACTAAAAATCAGAACATGAAAAAAGCCATACAGCTAATCACTCTCGTCTTGCTGGCCATGATCAATGTCAAAGCACAAGTCATCAGTCCAGTAAAATGGAGTTACAGCATAACAGAAAACTCAGCCGACACCTTTACATTCACTGCAAAGGCTGAGATAGAGCCTTTCTACCACATCTATTCTACCAAAATGCCACAGATGGCTCCATTGCCGACGCAATTCTTTTTTGACAAGTCAGAAAACTATGAGCTTATTGGCGAAATAAGGGAAATGTCAAAGGCCCACCATTTCAATGACACCATCTTCGGCACATCATACGACGAGTTTTCGGCCGAAGCTGTTTTTTGCCAGACATTCAAACGCCTCAACAACAAGAAGACCAGCATAACAGGTGGAATAAGCTATCAAGCCTGCAAAGACGGCGGTGTATGCGTACCGCTTGACGAAGAGTTTTCGGTTATATGCCCCGAATGTGACAGCGCAAAAGAAGAAAACACAACTAAAACAAACATCTGGTTACTTATAGTTGAAGCCATCTTATGGGGTTTTGCAGCCATACTTACACCTTGCGTCTTCCCGATGATACCGATGACAGTCTCTTTTTTCATGCACAGAAGCGAGAACATGTCTTCAGGACGTTTCAAGGCTGTAATGTATTTTGTCTTCATTGTACTGCTCTACACAGTGCCGATAGGACTTATTATCCTTACCACATGGCTATTCGGAGGCAACAGAGTCACTGTCGACATATTCAACTGGCTTGCAACACACTGGCTGCCCAATATCATTTTCTTCATAGTCTTCATGGTGTTTGCCGCATCGTTCTTCGGAGCCTTCGACATCAACTTGTCGAACAAATGGGTCAACAGCAGCAGTTCAAAACGAAATAAAGCCGGTCTTGGCGGTGTGTTTTTCATGGCACTCACATTGGTTTTGGTTTCGTTTGCATGCACAGGCCCCATTGTTGGTACAGTATTAATAAAATCGACATCTGGTGAATTTTGGGCTCCCATATTGACCATATTGGCATTCTCAACAGCTTTCGCCCTGCCTTTCGCTTTGTGCGCCCTTTTTCCTGGTTTGCTGAATCGCCTTCCCAAAAGCGGAGGATGGCTTAACTCCGTAAAAGTTGTGCTCGGCTTTATAGAAATTGCCTTGGGTTTCAAGTTCTTGAGCATCGCTGACCAAACATACCACTGGCACCTGCTCGACCGTGAGGTATATCTCGCCACCTGGATAGTGTGCTTCACCCTTTGCGGGTTCTACTTGCTCGGCAAGATACGTTTCGTCCACGACGATGAAGAAGTGAAACAGCTGTCAGTATTCAGACTCATACTCGTGATAATCGACTTCACCTTTGTGACATATATGATACCAGGCATGTGGGGAGCACCCCTCAAAGCCCTGTCAGGCTATCTGCCGCCTAAACAAACCCTCGACTTCGACCTTGAACGGATGATAAACGAAAGACCCGCCAACACAGTGTCATTGCAGGATGCCTCGCAGATGCCTACCAGCGAGATAAAATATTCAGACCTGTTCACACTGCCTCACGGCTTGAAAGGATACTTCGACTACGAACAAGCCACAGAAGCTTCAAAGACGCAAGACAAACCCATCTTCCTCGATTTCACAGGCCACGGCTGCGTGAACTGCCGCGAAATGGAACATGTAGTATGGAAAGACCCACGCGTGCTACAAATGCTCAAAAACGACTACATAATACTTGCACTCTATGTCGATGACAAAACCCCCTTGCCCGAACACGAGCAATACATCTCAGAATATGACGGAAAACCGAAGAAAGACATAGGCCGGAAGAACGCCGACTTCCAAATCACGCACTTCAACACCAACGCCCAACCATTCTACTGCCTGCTCGACAGCAACGGCGAACTCCTTGTGGAACCTCGAGCATACGACCTTGACGAAGACGAGTTTGTTGAGTTCCTGAACAAGGGATTAGAAAGGTTTAAGGATGGTAAATAAAACTTCAGAGAGCTAAAGGCAAAATGTTCCCGAACGCATCAATATAGAACGCCTAACATCCAAAGAGGTAATTTGTCTCCAACAGGTGATTCAATGTCATCGGCAAAAACGTATGAATCAGGCATATCAGCAATTTGCTTGATGTTTTTGTCCTTGCCTCCAATCTCAAAACGATACTTTGAGTCAACTTTGAAATAGCCTTTGTCTTTACCATACTCAACTAAATGGTTCTCAGAAAGATGCGTAATGGCAAAAGTTTCTCTTACCGTTCCAATCTCAACCGTTGAAAGGCTTAAGGCATAGAGCAGATTAGGATTTTCAAGATACACCTTATCAGGCTTAGTGGGTTTACCGATGCTCTTTTTTTCAGAATATAGCAGGTTCAGCAGGTTGGCATCGCCCAAGTTGTTCAAGTAACCAATGACAGTATCCCTACCAATCTCGATAGCAGCCGCCAATCGATTGGCATTCACCTCAAAAGGAACTGTTTCAGAAATTACCGAGACCAGAGCCTTGATTTTTCTTATATAAGAAAAATCAACTTTGCAGGCCAAAGGCAACTCAGCCTCAATGATATAGTTGATGATTTGCTCGATTTTCGTGTAATAGTCGTCCTTCCCATCCAAATAGGAAGGATAGTAACCATATTTTAAGTATTTCTTGAATTTTTCGACAGGTTTACACTTCGCACTAACGGTTTCCCATAGTTTATGAGGTTGCGCAAGCATTTCCTCCAAAGTATAAACAGGAAAATCAATCCCGTCATAAAAGCCCAATGCCTCACGAAAAGACAATCCTGACATTGTGTATTTTACACATCGACGCGACAAATCCGCATCACCGGCCACAAGGCTCAAAAGCGAGGAGCCACCGATTGCCATCTTCAATTCAGGATACAAATCATAAATCTCCTTTATTTCCCTACTCCAACCATCATATTTGTGTATCTCATCGATGATAAGGCGCTTACCACCACCCATAACAAACTCACCAGCAAGATCCACTAGTGACCTTCTGGAGAAATCAATGGTATCAGCCGAACAATACAGCACTTTTCAGTCGCCAATCTCGTAATTATGCTTGACAAACTGTTTAAGTAATGTAGATTTACCCACACCCTTTGCTCCTTGAATGGAAATGAGCTGAGCATCCCAATGGATGCGATTCATCATCGCTCTCACAATTTAGAGTGAAGTGTTGGCAATAAGCCTTTCGTGTTTTGCAAATAAAGCGTCCATAACATTGCCTATTTTGCAGCAAAGACACATAATTGTTGGTTACAGACAGCACTTTTTATTAAAAATGTTGGTTATAGGCAACATTTTTGCATAAAGCCGTTGGTTACAGACAAGATTTTTTCAAAATACAATCGTTTGACATTCCTTGATTCTGTGTAATGTTGCAGTAACAGACACTTGTTGGACCTAAAAAGGCAGTCTGGCATTTCACTTCTTTTTTTTCACGGAGAATCCGAATCCGCCAATCTTCTCTCCGAGGCCATAGTATTTGCCGTGCGAATAGGCCAAAGGCTGTGCATGATTAAGCTGGAAAGCACCCGTCCCCTTGTCAATTAGGCTTTCCTCGGCATCGATGGCAACCACTTCAGCAAGAAACATATCGTGCGACCCCAACTCCTTCACCTCCACCACACTGCACTCTATGCACAACGGCGACTCCTTTATCAAAGGTGCCTTCACCACCTGCGCCGGCTCGGTATGAAGATGCATCTCCTTGAACTTATTGTAGTCGCGCCCCGAACGCACCCCGCACCAGTCGGTGGCCTTGGCAAGCTCTTCCGTCGTAAGGTTTATGACAAACTCCTTGTTTTTCAAGATAATATCATGCGAATAACGCTCTTTGCGAACTGATATATAGCACATAGGCGGGTCGGAGCATACGGTGCCTGTCCAGCCGATGGTGATTATGTTATAGTTTTCCTCGCTATCGCCGCATGTGACCATCACAGCCGGCAAAGGATAAATAAGTGTTCCAGGTTTGAAAGGGATTTTCATAGTTTACGTTTTTGTGCAAGGACAAAAATACACTTTTTCTCAAAAACACATAAAAAAATGGCTTGACTGAAGACAAAAAAAGGGCTGACGAAAGCCAGTCCTCAAATAACTAATCTGTTTTCTCACTTGGTGAATTCTATTATCTCACCAGAGAACGTCACTGCAATCCTCTTGGGGTTGTCCAGAAAGTCAAAAGCGTTCGAGCCGTCTTATTGCGATAGTTTGCAAGAAGACAAAACAGCAAACATAAAAAAATTAAATAAGGACGATAGTTGTCTTTTTCACTTTTTATTTAAATAACCAATTTAAATTCAGATCAAAACATATCGTACCGTTAGAGGCTTCCCATTTGTATGTTGATGTGTAGCCTACATTAGGAGCGTCAGAAACTGACATCTTGAGTTGGGAATTTGCTATTTTTTCGTTTTCAAGCAAATCTTCATCATAAAAACTGACGATGTATGTTTCTCCCACATTCAAAGGACAATTGATATTTGTCCACGAAACAGGCAATGAACTAACGTCATCTTTAGTATTACTGGTATAGTATAAGCAGTACAATTATGACAATAAGAATTATCATGATGATTTACCAAATATAGATATAGCCCCATGCTATCCCGTTCATCCATTTTATTAGTTCAGACAAAATTGTAAGATTAACCATTATCATTTGTTTTGATTCAAAAAATACATTTTTTTAAGTGTTGGTTTACACAACCATCAAAACATGTTTGGTTTTTCGGTGAGATTATCAGAATATACCTTGAAAAAAACATATTTCAAAATTATGGAGACACGACGCAGAACCTCGGTGTCAACACTTTGCTTGCTAAACATTCGGTAGCACGCCATCCGGTTAGTAACAAACTCACGAGCCAGCCAACTCACACTTTTACCCTGCCGTCTAAGCTCTGACGCTATCAGCTTTCCTATGTCAATCAAATCTGTCATTTTCCATTCCATTTGGTTGCGGCAAACAAAAAAAGGCGGAACTGTTTTGTTTGTCGCTCGTCAGCCTTGCAGGTATCGGCAAACACCCTTGCGCATGAAAAACTAAACAGATCACACCTTAGCAGAGTGAACTAGTACAATCTTATTCTTTTGCGCTCAAAATTTTGCCGATTTTGCAAGACAAAGAGTAAGTTAAGTACCTTATTATATATGTTTACATATCAATATGCTCTGTTAATGCATATCTCCTGTTAAATCTATTGAAATCACTTTGCAAAGATAGTTTTTCTTGTTTGTAATACAACACGAACCTGTACAAAAAAAAAGCAAATCCCGCCCTTGCGAGCGGGATTGCTTCATTTATGACTCACCCGACAATCAGTCTATAGTCCATGTCGAGCCGCTGTTAAGCAGGTCGTCCATGTTATGAATCTTCGAGGCGGCTTTTTCCTTCTCGATGACCTCATCGAGGCTGTCGTTGAATGTCGGGGCTTTCACGTCGCGGATGACACCGATGGCGACTGGGTAATAAGGAGGCATCATGTGAGCCAGCATCATGTGGATACCGGTGTCTTCGGTGGTCTTGTCGTGAACGAGGATGTCTTTCTCGGCGATACCGTTCTCACCGATGGTGACGACCTCAAGACGGTTGTTGCGCAGCACGATACCCTTATCGCGGTTCTTGCCGAAGATAAGAGGCTGACCGTGTACACATTTCACTTGCATGTCATCACGAACATCTTTTCCGGTGATGTTCTCATGAACGCCGTTTGAGAAGATCATGCAGTTTTGCAGCACTTCTGTCACCGACATGCCGTCATGTTTGTAGGCTTCCATGAAAATCTCACTCATCTCTTTGGGGTTGGTGTCAACTGCGCGGGCAAAGAATGTAGCTTTTGCTCCGATGGCGAGTTCGCCAGGGTTGAACGGGTCTTCGTATGTACCTTGCGGGCTGGTCTTTGTCTTGGTGCCACGGAAGGTGCAAGGTGAGAATTGTCCCTTTGTCATGCCGTAGATACGGTTGTTGAAGAGGAGCAGGTTGATGTCGATGTTACGTCGGCAAGCATGGATGAAGTGGTTTCCACCGATGGCAGTGCAGTCACCATCACCGGAAATCATCCAAACCGAAAGGTTAGGATTGGCAAGTTTCACACCTGTTGCTGCTGCGGCAGCACGGCCATGAATACTATGGAAACCGTATGTGTTCATGTAATAGGGGAAACGAGAAGAGCAACCGATACCGCTGACGACAACTATGTCTTCCTTCTTTCTTCCCAATTGCGGGAATATGTCTTGAACGGCCTTCAAAATGGCATGGTCACCACAACCTGGGCACCATTTCACTACCTGATCGCTTGCAAAATCTGCTTTTGTCAGCATGACTTCCTGATTTTCAATATTTTGATTTTCCATAGTCACATTATTTTAGAAGGTCATTAAACTTGTTTTCCAACTCGCCAATAGTGAATGGCAAGCCTTGCACCTTATTAAATTGCTCGCACTTGTATTCAGGATAGTTCATGCGGAGATATTTGGCAAACTGGCCACGGTTGATTTCGCAAACCACCATCTTCTTGTGACCTTTCAGCACGTCCTCGGTGTTACGCGGCAGAGGCATAATGTAATCGAAGTGAGCATGAGCCACGCTCTTGCCTTCTTCAATCATCTTTTCAACAGCAGTGCGGACGGTGCCGAATGTGCCACCCCAGCTGACAACGAGGAGGTCGGCATTCTTGTCGCCATAGACTTCTTGCAACGGGATGTCGTTGGCCACGCGGTTTATCTTCTCTTCACGGAGTTCTGTCATAATCTGGTGGTTTTCAGGGTTGGTGGAAAGGTTGCCTTTACCGTTTTCCTTTTCAAGACCACCTACGCGGTGACGAAGTCCAGGGGTTCCCGGTATTGCCCATTCACGGCGCAACCATTTCTCGTCGCGGCGATAAGGCTGATATTCGGAATCGTTTGCTTTTGCCAAAGGAGGAGTTATTGTAGGCATATCCGACATCTTGGGGATACGGAACACCTCGGAGCCGTTGCCCAAAGAGCCGTCGCTGAGCATGATAACAGGCGTCATGTGTTCTAATGCGATACGAGCCGCCTCAAAAGCAGTGTAGAAACAACCTGCGGAGCTACGAGCTGCTACAACCACCAGAGGGGCATCGCCATTACGGCCATAGAGAGCCTGCATAAGGTCGCTCTGTTCCATCTTGGTGGGAAGGCCTGTTGAAGGTCCGCCACGTTGAACGTCAATGATAACGAGAGGGAGTTCTGTCATTACAGCAAGCCCCATAGCTTCGCTCTTGAGCGAGAGGCCTGGGCCAGAAGTCGTTGTAACAGCAAGATTACCTGTGTATGCAGCCCCTATAGATGACATGATGCCAGCTATCTCATCCTCGGCCTGATAAGCCTTGACACCAAGGTTCTTGTATTTGGTGAGCTCGGCAAGGATGTCAGTGGCTGGAGTGATAGGATATGAGCCAAGGAAGAGCGGACGGCCCGACTTCTCGCTGGCGGCCATCAAGCCCCATGCGGCGGCGGTGTTACCGGTGATGTTGCGGTATTTGCCTTTGTCGAGGTCAGCAGCCTCCACCCTATAGGTGTTGGTAATGAGTTCCCAAGTGTCGGCATAATTGTAACCAGCATCGAGAACGGTGCGGTTGGCCTTTATGACTTGGTCTTTGCCTTTGAATTTTGTCTCGAAATAGGCATAGACAGTGTCGAGGTTGCGGTTGAATAGGAACATCACAATACCGAGGGCGAACATGTTCTTCGATTTGAGCATGGCCTTGTTGTCCATTCCGAAGTCCTTCAAAGCCTCTTTGGTGAGCTCAGAGATAGGAGCCTTAAAGACTTGGTAATCGTCAAGAGTGCCGTCGGTGGTGGGGTCGGCGGTATAGCCAGCCTTCTCAAGGCTCTTGTCGGTTACAGAGTCAGAGTCGAAAATGATGATTGTGCCTGGGCGGAGCCAGCGCATATTGGCTTTAATAGCAGCGGGGTTCATTGCGACGAGGACATCGCATAGGTCGCCAGTGGTGTGAACAGGTTTGTGTCCGAAGTGCACTTGGAAACCGGAAACGCCGGCCACCGTACCTTGTGGTGGACGTATCTCAGCGGGATAGTCGGGGAAGGTGGCAAAATCGTTTCCAGCAAATGCTGTAGAGTCCGAAAACAGATTTCCGGTAAGTTGCATACCATCGCCCGAATCGCCCGAAAAACGGATAACGACGTGTTCAAGGGCTACAACTTTGCTTTTTGCTGTCATAACTTCAATTTTATATGAATAATATATGAATAATATTCTTTAAACGTTGCAAAGATAAAGATTATTATAGTGCAAAACGAATAATCGACCGCTTTTTTTGTTTTTTTACAACCATTCTAATCTACGTAGTCAACATATTGTATTTTAATGCATTACAAAACAACAAGAAGGATATTAATTGATAAGGGCATATTTAATCGCATAATAAATAGTTTGCGCCTATGCAATCCAAAAACTCATAAAAAAAGTGCTTTTTCACGAGAAAAAGCACTTGTATTCTTGTTGGACAGCAACTCGGGCTTTTACAATTTGTCGATGGTTGCGCACAAAGTTTTGAAGATGTCTTGTATTTCGCCAACACCATTGATTGCATAGAGTTTGCCGCTATCCTTATAATAATCGAGGACAGGTTTTGTCTTGTTGTCGTACTCTACAAAACGATGTTTAATGGAGTCGATGTTGTCGTCGGCACGGCCGCTTGTCTTGCCACGTTCGAGCATACGCTCGATCAGCAATTCTTCAGGCACCTCAAGGCTCAAGACTCCGCTAAGGGACATATTGAACTTCTTGAGTATGTTGGTCAAGGTCTCAGCTTGTTTCACTGTTCGGGGATAACCGTCAAAGAGGAATCCCGACGATTGTAGATTCTTGGCGATCTTGCTTTCAATGATGTCGGCCACTATCTCATCTGAAACGAGGTTGCCCTTGCTGATGATTTCCTTCACCTGCAAGCCCAATTCGGTCTCGGCTGCTATCTCCTCACGGAGAATCTCGCCTGTCGAGATATAGGTCAGTCCATACTTCTCGCGCAAGAACTGCGACTGGGTGCCTTTGCCCGCACCAGGAGGGCCAAAAAGAATTAAATTTAGCATAATCTATTGAATTTTAGTTTGTTATTATTTTGATTTATATCTGTTGTTTATTCCAAAAGTTCCGCCGAATCAGCATCTTCTATTTTAATTGCATCTGAGGCTTTTAGTCGAGTCACCACGCTATGGCCTATTTGTTTCTCAACCTAGTCACGTGCAGCCTTGGCAGCCTTGCCACCTCTTTTTGCCACTTGCATATTCTCCGACATTGTTTTTTGGTTCCTGCTTCTCGATATTTCTGTTGTTGCTGCTTCAGCAAGTGTGTTGGGTGCAAGTTCCAGATTAGTCATGTTGTCACGCAGATTTTCCCTGTTGAGACCTTTATACTGTTTATATTCGCCCATTGTCATACCACTCCACGTTTTTGTGAAAATATTGGTCAGTATGGCAAAGTCCTTCTGCTCTTTCACGCATGAACGTTCCCATTCATCGGTCAATTCCTTGCGTGTGCGTATCGACTTCAAGCGGTTCTCAATCCATTTGTCGCTGAAACCCTGACGGCGACAGTCTTCAACCGCCATCTGGAAAGTCAGTTCAGGGTCTATCATCTGGTCGATGCGTTGTGCACCCACTTCGGCAAGCCATTGTTTCACAGACTTGGCCTTGGGCGAAGGAATGGGTTGAATAATACGGAACACACCATCAAGATCAACTGCTTGGGTCTTCATTCTCTTCTTATCTGGCGCAATCATTTCAACAGGGGCACAAAATGCACCCCACTTGGAATTTAATTCCGGGTCACGCGAGCGCATACGCTTGATATATTGCTTGACATCAATGCTTTCGGTTAATATCTCCACAACATCTGCCACAGCAAAATAATACTTTCCCTTCTCCGCATCCCAAACGACGCGGACTTGCCTGTTTTCAAAAAACTGTATTGCAAAATTCTCGTTCATTTTAAACATCTTTTAACCAAAGCCACACATTTCACTCGTCCAAAATATACACGTCCGGCAAATTCCTTCCCTGCTGGTTATAGTCCAAGCCATAGCCCACGATAAACTCATTATCGATATTCATTGCCACATAGTCGATGGAATAGTCATGCCGGAAAGCCTTAGGCTTATAGAACAAGGTTGAAACCCTAATCTCGGCTGCTCCAAGTTGCTTCAAGTAGTCAATTGCATATTTTATGGTATTACCAGAATCGACAATATCCTCAACTATAACCACATTGCGATTTTCAATTGACCTGTCTATTCCGACGACACGTTTCACTTTGCCGGTGCTGTGGGTAGATTCGTATGACAAAAGCCTGACAAAGCATATCTCGCAATCAATATTTACTCTCTTGAACAACTCTGCCGCAAACATAAATGCGCCGTTAAGGACCACCACAAAAACGGGGTTCTTGCCAGACATATCCTTATTTATGCAGTCAGCGACTTTCTGTATTGCTTTTTCGATTTCTGGCTGGGAAACATAGGGTACAAATACCTTGTCAAGCACCTTTATACTATTCATTTCCAGCATATTGAATTATAATCTTTATAATAATTTTCATTTACAAATATACAAAATGATGTTGTACATCAATAAAAAAACTAATTTTGTATCGAAATAAAAACACAAAGAGATGAAACCTATTGTAAGCATTATCATGGGCAGTACGTCGGACCTTCCAGTAATGGAGAAGGCTGCTGTTTTTTTTGACGAGATGGAAATTCCTTTTGAGATAAACGCCCTGAGTGCGCACCGCACACCCGAGCAGGTAGAGAAGTTCGCCCGCGAGGCAGAGGACCGAGGCATAAAAGTAATCATTGCAGCAGCAGGCATGGCTGCACACCTGCCTGGCGTGATAGCCGCCATGACACCAGTGCCAGTCATCGGAGTGCCGATAAAATCGACCCTTGAAGGCATGGACGCTCTACTCGCCATAGTGCAGATGCCTCCTGGAATACCCGTAGCCACCGTGGGCATCAACGCAGCCCTCAATGCTGCCATACTCTCGGCACAGATTCTTGCCACCGCCAATGCCGACATAGCCCAGAAGGTAAAGAACTACAAGGAAGGCCTGAAAAAGAAGATTGAGAAAGCCAACGCCGAATTGAAAGAGGTGAAATTCAAGTTCAAGACGAACTGAGAAACAGTTATTAGTTGAAAGTTGAAAGTTGAACCGACGAACGAAGCGAGTGCAGAACCAAAACAAGTTTTGGTTCTGCCGAGCAAGGAGGAGGAAAAGAAGCGAAGCTTCTTAAAGATGAAAGGTGAAAAAAAAGTTGCTGAACGGGAGTGAATTGCAACGGGGTCTTGTCCTGTTCTTGTGGCGGGCATGCTATCCTTCGACGATTCGGCATTCTCACCAATCTCAGGCTCAGGTGGCAGGTTCTGGATAACGGAATAAGGGGCGGATTGCCATTCTTGCTTCAGCCTGCCAAAGTTTCGTGACACTGTTTCAACAGGCTCAACCGGCGGGAGAACACACGAGGCTGTCAGATCTGAATCCTATAGAACAGGTTAAAAGATCCACAAGAGCCGCAAATAAAACACCGTTCAACGCCTTTTCCTTATGTCACGCCACCCATCTCAACCCCGCCAAAGGTATAGGGCGTTTGGCAAGTGCAAAGATGCAATAATAAAATGAATGCTAAAAACTGTCAGTGTTTTTTACCCCCCCCACACCGCCAATGCGGTTATTTTGATTATCTTTGCAGAAAATATTATGTCATGTCAACAAAAACACACCTCAATATTATATTTCTCGCAATAATATGGTTTGTTTGCCTTGATGTCTTCGCGCAAGATGCGCAAGGCCTCACCACACGCCAGCTCAGTGCCCGCCAAGACGCAGTGACTCTGTTGGGTTACGACAAGCCGTATTCACGCTATGGCCTTATCACAGAACTTGAATTTCAAGGCTATCTCTTTACAGATGCTGAGGCTGCAGTTGACGACATCGGAATAAACTGGAACGAACAAGCCAAGAACATGGCCAAGAAATATCTCCGCCTTGACGCTTTCTCGAAAGAAGGTCTAACAAAACAACTTGAAGAAGAAGGGTTCAGCCATGAGGAGGCTGTGGCTGGAGTAAAATCGTGCAGTGCCAATTGGAAGGACCAGGCAAAACGCATGGCATCCGACTTCAGCCATACATACGCCACGTCTCGAGAAGAGATCATCCAACAACTGGAAGACAAGGGCTTCACCCACGACCAAGCAGTATATGGAGCCAACAAAAACGGATTCAGCGACGAGAACAACTTTTTCAACAAAATAAAAAAGAAATTCAACAAGGACAAGGACGAAGACTAACAACAGGTCAGTCAATCCTGCACATCAGAGCGTGCTCGCCCAAATCGCTGCAACTTATGCCCATCTGCCCGGCTTGAATTTTCAACTCATCAGCAAGGTAACGGGGGACAGTACCATCAATGACCAGATGTCCTATTTCGTATAAGTTTGCGTAATTGGCCAATCCCATTTTGTTTTTTCCGCAAAAAAGCAAATAGTCAACCTTAATCCGTGAATCAACGGGACTATTGGCAAACATTGACGGTTTTGCAAGAGCAACAATCTTGTCACCAAATTGAATAAGGTTGCCGCGTTTCCTGACAAAGCCATTGTCATGATCATCATCCAACCCAACGATTAAAGGTTCGGTATCGAGCGACAGTTTGTACCAATTGGATGCAAGGCTGTAGTCAACAGCCTGCTTGTCGGCAGCAAACGAAGTGTCGGCAATCATCACGTGGCTGCCATGACAGACAAAATCGACAGCGGTATGATTGCGAAAGCTATAGAAATGCAGTTCGTTGGCCTGCATTGTAATAAAATGACGAAGAGAGAATGAGCATACAAAAAGCGAAACGGTGACAAACATCACATAAAAGTTCCGTTTCGTCCTTACATTGACAAATAGCATCAGTGCCACAACAGCTACCAGGAGAAGGAGGAGTTCCCATTGGCTGATATACAAGCCCCTGACAATGGAAAAAGGCAGAGTTTCAATCCATACGACAATATTATTCATCAAATAAAGAGTTCCCCATACCACATAACCCACAAGAGTATTGAGATATGGTATCCATGAGACCAAAATAAGCAGCATTCCCGACAAGACCACTATGAATGATATAGGAGTCATAAAGATGTTGCTAAGCAAGAAATATGTGGTAAACTGGTTGAAATAGAATATTGTGAAAGGGCATGTCGCTATCTGGGCTGCCAGTGCCACGGCCGTGATTTCCCACAGTTTATCGATATGTTTGTTCTTAAAATATACAAGGTCATATATAGGTTTCTGCAATGTCACTATACCCACCACAGCCGAATATGAGAGCAGAAATCCTATCTCAAAAAGGTTTCCTGGATTCAAGCAAAGCAAGAGAAATGCCGATGCAGCTATTGAATTTATTGTAAAGCCTTTACGATTTATCATCTCACCTATTATGCACAATGATATCATTATAGAGGCACGCATTATAGAAGGAGAGAGTCCTGCCAAGAGAGCATAAAACCATATCAACAGCAACAAAATGACATTTTTCAGGATCTTTAGCCATTTCTTGCGGTTTAGAAAACCCAACATGAACGATGCCATTAGAAATATAATGCCAACATGCATTCCTGACACACACAAAATATGCATTGACCCTGCAGTGACATAACTTTGCCTCAATTCGGGTGAAAGGTCGTCATCATAGCCAAGCAGAATGGCCGCAGCAACACCGAACTCTTCCCCGTCAATTCCGCAGTTTCGCAAAGATGCCAATAGCCTGTCGCGGAAACGATATGAAAAGCCATAAATGGGATTCGACCTGTTCTCGCCAAGACTTTTCCAATCATTATCAGCAAGGAACACCTGTCCTATCACACCTTTGCGAAAAAGGTAGCCATGATAGTCGAATTCTCCAGGATTGCGAGGATATTGCACCTCTGCAACAGTCTTGGCAAAGCATATCATGTCTCCATAACGAAGTGAAGAGGCTTTCCCGTCCTTGCCTATGTAAGCCATTATTTTGCCAGATGCCGGAATGGTGTGCAACGAATCGACCACGACACCTTCAACATCAAGTACAACCTTATAGTTTTTCTCTCTTTCTTCAGGTGAGTCATATAGTCTGGCAATATAAGCCATTGCGTCATCAGCATTTCTAAAGCAAGTCTTTTTCTCCTGCTCATCGTTAACCAAGGCAATGGCATAGCCCAAAGCGAACAAGCATACTGAAAGCACTGCTCCAAAAACCCAAGCTTTCTCGTAGTTCTTCAGACGTCTTGACACCACCGACATAATAACAACAAGTCCTATGGCTATGACATAAAGCGTGAAAAAATGCAATCTAAACGAGGTGAAAAACATACACATCCATACGCCGAAAGCGAACGGGAAGAGAAGTCTCACAAAAGGATATTTGTTCCAGTTAATCAATATTATAGAGCAATTTATGTTCAAGGCTTGTCTGCGTCATTTCTGTTATGATGTCGGCAGCACGTCGAGATGCGCCTACGCCGCCAAGTATTTGGCGCAATGTATCATAATCCTCCAAAAGTTTGCGCTGATGTTTTGAGTTGTTTAGTAGCTTGTCGAGTTCGGCGACAAGGTTTTTCTTATTAAGGTCACCCTGTATAAGTTCTTTAACGACAGGCCTATCCAGAACAAGGTTCACCAACGAGATGTATTTCACATCTGCCACATAACGAGCGATGAGATATGACGAGCGACTGGTCTTATAGCACACCACTTCGGGCACCATGAGCAGAGCTGTTTCAAGCGTTGCCGTACCAGAAGTGACGAGAGCTGCATAGGAATGCTGCAGGAGGTCGTAAGTCTGTTCCTTTACAATTGTCACATTAGGCATATTGGCTATTATCGACTGGCACAGGCTCTCATCAATCGAAGGGGCACAAGCGACAACGAAACGATAGTCGGGAAATTCGGGCACTACCTTAAGCATAGGCGTAAGCATCTTCCGCACTTCCTGCCGCCTGCTTCCGGGCAATAGAGCAATAATCTTGTCGTCTTTGTTGAGTTTGTTGCGCTTGAAGAAATCGTCGTTATTGCCTTTTGGGTCTTTTGAGAGTTCGTCCAAGAGAGGATTGCCAACGTATGTGGCATCGACATCGTTGTTCCTGTAGAATTGTTCCTCGAAGGGCAGTATTACAAGCATCTTGTCCACATATTTCCTTATCTGGTTGACACGGTGTTTTTTCCATGCCCACACTTGAGGAGATATGTAATAGAATACCTTTATTTTGTTAAGACGGGCAAAACGGGCTATCCTTAGGTTAAAGCCTGGATAATCGACCAATATCACAGCATCGGGGGCAAAGTCAAGAATATCTTGTTTGCATTTCTTTATGTTTGTCAAGACCTTGCCGATATTGAGAGCTACTTCGACGAAGCCCATATAAGCCATGCGACGATAATGGAAAAGGAGGTCAACGCCTTGTTTTTTCATCAAGTCGCCACCACAGCCTCTAAAAACGGCCTTGCTGTCATTATTCTTTATGGCCTCCACGAGGTTTGAACCGTGAAGGTCGCCAGAGGGTTCGCCTGCTATAATATAATATCTCATACCAATTTAATTTCTATACCAGAAAAAAGACGAGAAGCATTCCTATGCACGAGATGAGCAGCACTCCCCTACCCATCTTGTCGTATTTCCATCTCACCAACATCATCCTCATCAAAACAAGACCTGGTATGAAAGCAAGTAGGAAAGGTGCTGTGGGTGTTTTCTCGCTCCAAGGAATGAGACGGAGCAGAAAGTAAGTCACTCCGAATGCCAAAGCACCGAACAATAGGCCAAGAAAGAAATTGTCTTTTATTTTCATAATATGTGAATCAGTTCGTATGATTTCATTTTGCCGATCTGGTGGTATGCGGTCCAATCGAATTGTGTAGGCAGTATCGAGACAAAGTTGTTTTCGACAGCAACCACATCGTTGTCTTCTTTGTCTGGGCAAAGGAACTCTCCGTCACAAATCTGATAAGAATATGTTCCGTCAGCATTTTCTGTTGCCGCATATTTTTCTGTCCATTGGCCGCGTGCCTGTCTGCACACCCTTATGCCGCGTATTGGCTCGTCACTCCTCTTAGGGAAGTTGACATTAAGGCATATACCTTGTGGCAAGCCTTCGGCAAGCACCTTCTTTGTTATCTCCACGATATAGTTGTCAAGATGGTCGAAGTCGGCATCAGGCTCATAACAATTAAGGCTGAACCCCACAGCCGGATAGCCATCCATGCAAGCCTCAACAACAGCGGCCATAGTACCTGAATAGACAACATTCACAGAAGCATTTGTTCCATGGTTTATTCCCGAAACAACAATATCAGGCGGTGATGGCATTACACATTGACAGCCCAACTTGACACAATCGACAGGAGTCCCGTTGCAGACATATTCTTTATAGCCGTTTTCTGAGGTGACAAGCCTTAAAGTGAGAGGTTCGCGCATTGTGATGGAATGCCCTTGCGCCGACATGACTTTTTCGGTCGATATCACAGTGACATTACCAATAGTGCGCATCAGCAATGCCAGTTTCTTGAGTCCTTTTGCCTTATGGCCATCGTCGTTTGTTATCAATATTGAGGGCTTACGCATAATCATCTTGGTTTACGGTTTGCAAAATTAAGAAAAAATGGTATAGACTCACAACATCATTATTCAAAAAGGGTGTTGAATGGCCGATTTTGTTATTAACATCCAACATCGTCTTCATGTATTCAGATAATTGATGTTGCTATTGCTTTCTTCTGTGAAACCAAATTCTGTTTTCGGCAGATAGTTGCAGATAGTTCTATCTTTAGTTATTCATTGTATGATTCTACAATTGACCGGAAAGCCTTTTCCCTGAATAATATTGTAACGATTGCCCGCGTCTTTGCAGTTGGAATGTTCAACGTTTCCGTATATATTTTGAACAAAAAAAACGACAAAGAAATGGTTGGTTTTTGAGTTACTTATTACGCAAGATGCGCAATAAGTATCTAAAGGTTGGTTCTATAAATTCAACGAAATAAAATACAAATGATATGACAAATTTAAAATTTTTTCCTAGCTTTTGGCAACTTTTCGGCATCTTGCTGTTTATCAATCGGTTGCGCAGCCCGCTATGTACCCTCTTTCTGCGCAGCAATCTACTCGAAAACCGACTCAAAATCACTGGAAATTAATTTATAGAACCCACCTAAAACCAAGACAAAGGAGCGCATGGACATACGCTCCTTCAGAAGATTTGCATCTATCTAACCATTGCTTTCAACGGTTTCGTCTGGCAGGCTCACTTGCTCGATATTAGACAAGTAAACCTCTGTGGAAATTCGTTTATTTCCATCCTTGTCCTTCCACTCGTTGTTGTGAAGTTGGCCATAGACAACAATGGGCTGTCCTTTGTGCACCATAGCCTCAGTCTTTTCGACCTCGCGGCCCCATGCCACGATGTTAAACCATTGCGTGTTGTTGATGCGCTCGTTGAGGGCATTGAAGCGAGAGTCGTTCACAGCAATGCTGAAACGAGCCATCTTTCTGTTATTGCTCAATACTTTTACTTCTGGGTCTCTACCCGGGCGGCCTGTCAAGACAACCGAATTTCTTGGTGCGTTCATAGCGTGTAATTTTTTAGTTATTATAATGTTTTAGTTAGCAATCGGACTTTTTATTCGTTTCCGATGGTGCAAAATAACAACGGCTTTTTCAATCTAATCGACAAACAAACGTTTATAGTCGTTTATAAACGTTATTAAACGGTTAATAAACGGATATATAACTGCAAATAAAGCAATTACAAAAACAAAGGCCGTTATAATTGGAAAAACTCTCTATATATATTAAGACCTATTTGATCAACTTCAGCAAAGGAAGAATTATGGCAACCTCTTCGGTTTTGTTCTTGGGTTTCCATGCGACAACATAACCAACCTCAGCCGTTGACACTTTAAAATCCTGTTCAAAAAAAGACAGTAGTTGACTTTGCATCTTGGACGAAAGCGACACGACTTCATCTCCCTTTTCAGAATATAGTCTATAATTATTGTAGAATAGCCTGCTACCGCTTTGCAACTGAAGTGTGACATTCTTTTTATCCCTGAAAAAGTCCAGATAGACATCCTTATGCGTAAGTTGCAAAGTTATTTCAACAGGTTGAGGATAATCGTTTTCGTCATAATGATAAAGAATGCTATCAGAATTCATTGTACTGAACAAGTTGTTGTTGGTATGTATGTACAGATTTTTTTTAGCTCTTGTCATACCCACATATATCTTGCGCAAGTATTCATCATTGCTGGCTTTTTCGTTTACAAGCATCATGTAAACAGTGTCAAACTCACGTCCTTTTGTCTTGTGTATAGTTGAAACCACAACACTTTGACTATTCACGATGCTGAAGTCTTCAATCTTCGACTCATCAACAAATTCAAGCAATTCGCTAAGATATTTTTCGTTTGGATGCACCTGTTCAAAGGCATTGAAAAAAGCCAGCATACACTCCACAAGCGAACTTTTCCCATATCTGTTAATGGTTTTGTTCTTGGCTTGTTCCCATAAAAGGTCGCCTATAATTGGCGTTTTGACATTATTGTTTATTTCTTTCATGAAATATCTCACCTCGGCCAAGTCGGCAAAACGGAAGCCTTCGGTTGACTGTATAAGTCGTGTTCTTATGCCTTTGCCGACAAGCATTCCCATCATTTGTACAGCCTCGTCATTAGTCTCTGTCATAATGCATATCTGCCCTGTTACACCATTGTTTATCAACTGCGCAATAATTGGAGAGTAAATGCAATCGTTCTTGTATTGGGTGATGCATACATTACCTTTGGCACTTGTGACTGCGCTGCACGGCTTCGTCTTCATACGCTGTTTCAACTTGGAAACGAAAAGGTTTGCAAGACCTATTATTTCAGGGCAGCTGCGATAATTTTGTGTCATTTCGTATTGAACAGCGCCATATTCGGAGACAAGAGATTGGAGATAATAAGACTTTGACCCTCTGAATTCATATATATTTTGGTCGTCATCGCCAACGGCAATAACCCTCATATCCTCGTTTACGTGCATAAGGGTGGTAACAAGTTTGAAAGCATCAGCGTCCATATCCTGCGCTTCATCTATAACAAGTACGGTTTTGCTGATTTTAGATTGTTCCACCTCTGCGTTTTCTATAAGTCTCGTAGCACGTGGCATTACTTCGTCAACCTCATTGAGGCTCCCGGTTTTTCCAAGCAAGTCAAAACAATATGAATGGAATGTCTTGATTTCCACAAAATAGGCTGCCGACCCAACAAGTTCCATAAGGCGTTTTTTAAATTCGGTTGCTGCTGCACGTGAGAATGTCAGCATAAGTAGTTGTTCGTGCTTCACATCTTCCATTGTAAGGAGTGATGCTAATTTATGGACCAATATTCGTGTTTTCCCACTTCCAGGGCCTGCGGCAACAACAATATATTTTGAAGTTTTGTCATCAATTATCTTTCGTTGAATAGGCGACAAAGACTCCACCAACTGCCTGTAACGCTTAGGAGTGATGTTTTTGTTCATTTCCGCTATCCTTTCAGGCTTGAAATAACGTTTCATGAACACATCGGCATCAAGAGCAAAGTAATCTTGCACATAGTTAGTGGCCTTGGCATAATCGTTAGACATCAATTCGGCGTATTCTCCCACTATATGTATCTGTTTTATCTTTTGGTCGTAATGTTCTTGAAGAAGCTTATAGTCCTCTTTCTTGTATCGCTGTTTTAGGTTATTTTGTGTACGGTGTATCATCATTCCATTGTAAAGTACAAGAAAACCGCCTTCAAGTCTCAAGCATTCAATGCGCGACAAGAAAAGCAAAGCCTCTTCAACCTCGTCTAATTCGTAAGGTTTTGTTGCAAAGAGCCCACCCTGAACATTTTTTACATGGTTAAACAAGTCTATAAGCGAGAAAGGCAAAGCTATGCCGTCACTAACTTCACTATTTGCCGACGATTCGGCATTTTTATAAAACCATTCAAGAGCTATACGGCAAATATCTATGCGTCGTTCATATCTCGACAAAGATTGATGCACCTCTTGGCATAAAGAGTAACTGACATAACCCGTTCCAACGTTCTCCTTCTTTACAATATAATGTCTTGTACTCAAGAAATAGAGTATTATTTTTATGTTCTTGATATTAGAGTCATTATTGTCCTTTGTGGAAGCAGTTTCGTTGAGTTCCTTAAGAGAAACTCCTGCCATGGATTTCTCGTCAACAGAATATTCCAAGAGAAAGCGTTCTAGTTTTGCAAACTTTCTGAAAATTCTTGTAGATTTGTTAAAACTATCGTTTTTGCTCAGATAAACAATCATGTCTCGCGAGTCGGCAATAATGCCAGACTCACGCAACATATTCACTATTTCGATGACTTTTTCTGTCGTCATGCCCAACAATTCGGCTATATAGTCAACTCGAGAACAAGTAGTATTGTTACGAACGGGATTGTCCTTGTATTTTGCCGATATGAGTTTTTTAATTATCATAACAGCTTCTTGTTCCTGTTGTTCATTAAACAACTTAGACTGCCACATTTTCCTTCTTGCTTCGTCCATGTTGCGGACAAGAAGACCTGTTGCAAAAACATGTGGCACATTACAGCCTCTTTTCAGATAACCGGCTTCTTCCAAGGCCGAGATGGCAGTATGTACTCTTGTGTCGGTATCAGTAAGGTTATCGTTCCATCCGGCAAGTCTGGCCAATTCAAGCGTAGAACAAGTCGCTTTGCCGTTATATTTTGTCAAGCCTTTCACTGCGGACCACACTTGTTGTATTTCTCCAATATTGAGTTTTGTCTGGTTAAGCAAGATAAAATGTTTGTTAAGATCGTCCTCGCAATAAAGAACATAGCACTGGGCGTTTATCTGTTGGTCTCGTCCTGCCCTACCTGATTCTTGAATATAGTTCTCAAGAGAATCGGAAATGTCATAATGTATCACCATTCCCACATCCTTCTTGTCCACACCCATCCCAAAGGCCGAAGTTGCCACCATGACACGTACCAGATTAGAGATAAACATATTCTGACGTTCTGTCTTTTCATTCGCCTCCATTTTTCCATGAAAAGCCAAAGTTGGTATTCCATCGCTTGTAAGTTTTTCGGCCAACTCCTCTGCCCTTTTAGTACGTGACACATAAATTATTGCAGGGCTTGTGTTTGACACTAACTTATTTCTTAAAAAAACATATTTTGCCTCAGGTTTGTCAAATTTCACTACAGAATAATGCAAATTCTTTCGAGCCTCGTTTGTCGCAAACGACATTAGATCCACACCTGTCTTTATCTTAAAATAATCGCATATATCACTAATTACTTTCTTCTTGGCTGTTGCCGTAAAACATGAAACAGGAATAGGTTTACTAAGGTTTTTATTTTCTTGAAGGTTTTTAATGAAATCGCCGACAAAAAGATAGTCAACACGGAAATCATGCCCCCACGAAGAGAAGCAATGTGCCTCATCAATCACAAAACGCACCACATTTCGCTCAAGTAATATATTTTCTATCGTCTTTGACCTCAACATTTCAGGAGCGATGTAAAGTAGTGAGGCACTTCCATTTCGCACTGATTCTATAGCGTCGGCTCTCGACAAAGGATCAAGCAACCCATTAATAGTCACAGCTTCCGTTATGCCACGGGCGATGAGATTGTCAACTTGGTCCTTCATTAACGACAAAAGTGGTGAAATAACAACTGTTAACCCATGGCAATTTCGTCCTTCCATAATGGCAGGCAATTGAAAAGTAAGCGACTTGCCGCCTCCTGTGGGAAAGACAGCAAGCAACGACCTGCCATCGACTGCAGCCTGAACAGCATCTTCCTGCAAAGGCATACCATTGAACTTGCGAAAATCATCATATCCGAAAATTAACTTAAGATTACGATGGACATCAAGTTTTTCGTTACAATAAGCGCAATCCTTATGACATGGCGTACCACACAAACGGTTCATCACCGTATCTATAGCAGGATAGTTTCTAACTATCCATGGTGGTGTTATTGACATTCTGTCGTTAACACTAACAAGTGCCAAAGCATAAGCCAACTCAACAGGATAAACTCGCACCAAAGTTGTCAAGTCAACATGCTCACATATTTTGCCTTCAAAAGCTTTTCTTATAAGATGCGTAACATCATCTTTCAAGTATTCAGCACCTACATATTCAAAGAAGCCCGCAAACTCTCTAATGTCATTAAGCAATGCCGAATATATGTTTTTAAGGTCTTCGGAAAGGTCATTAAAAGCATTCAGTTCGTCATAGAACAAGTTACGAGCCTTGGCACTGTCGTTAAGAGGATTGTTCCGCTCGTCAACCAATAGTTTGTCGTCTTTGAGCAACTTATGATAGGGTTTCTGCGGGAAAAAGAGCGGTGAAAGGTATAATGTGTCTATAAAGCCTTTATGCCTAAAGTCGTCAATGTCAAGCAACTCAATATCATGGTGTATGATATTATGCCCACAAAGGAAATATGAATCACCCACAAACTTAACAAAGCTTTTTTTTTCAGAAGAATGGAACTTAATGTCCGGCTCTTTGAATGCTCCTATATCAACTACCTTAGTAAATGTTGTGTCAACCTCGGTGTCAAAAAACACTATTTGGCGATTTCTATCATCACCACCTTTATTTGTGATGTTTCTGCTTATCTTGCTAAGGTAGTCTAATATACCCATTACGACAATATTATTATACGCATTTATAACAGGTCACACAAATGTCATTCAATTATCTTCAGCTTTGCATACATCAGCATCAAGTTTTTGACACCTTCTGAATCAAAATTCACCGTCGCCTTCTTATTTGCGCCAGCACCATTCAGCGAGACAATGGTACCCGTGCCAAACCTCTGGTGCAACACTCTCATTCCCTCTTGCAGGCTATCGGGATTAGATGGCACGAAACCAAGCATGTCAACAGATGCCTGTTGCGCTTTAGGAGAGGGCTTTGCTGTTTCTCGTTTCACAAACTGATGGCGGCCAGTTTCCTTGTTACCTATATGACGGGAAGGCTCTCTGCTAGTGGTCACAAAGCCACCGGAAAGGCTTCTTGTCTCGGTCGATGTGCCATGGAAAGAAACTTTATGAGGCCGATCAAGCAAGTCAGGGTTTATCTCGTCAATGAAACGCGACGGCTCGCATAATGCAAGATTCCCGTAATTGTAGCGCCGTTCAGCATAACTTAATGTCAGTTTGGTCATGGCACGCGTCACAGCGACATAGAACAGACGTCGTTCTTCTTCCAGCTCGGTGCGGCTGCCCAACGATTTCACACCTGGGAAAAGATTCTCTTCCATGCCAACCACAAAGACATAGGGGAATTCCAAACCTTTGGCCGAGTGTACGGTCATCAGCGTCACACTATCTGCGTCAGGGTCTTTTTTAGTGTCGGCATCGGTAAGCAAGGCCACTTCTTCCATAAAAGTTGCCAAGTTGACTTGCGCCGTTTCACCTGTGGCTTCATCAACCTTACGGTCGGCAAACTCCATGATGGCATTGAGCAGTTCCTCAATATTATCGACTCTTGACTCGCCCTCTGGCGTGTCGTCTTCCTTCAACATCTTCATCATGCCCGTGGCATTGGTTATATGGCGAGCAAGGTCAAAGGCATTCATTTTGTTTTGCTGGACTTGGAAACTCTTTATCATCGTGACAAAATCGTTTATGCGATTTTTAAGTGAAGAGTTGAAGCCATCAGGATATATTCCGTTTGATATGCACTGCCAAATACTTTTATTGTTGGCGTCGGCAAAGACAATAAGTTTCTCGAATGATTTCTCACCAATACCTCGTGCCGGAAGGTTAATGATTCGTTTAAGGGCCTGTTCGTCGTCAGGATTTATCACCATCCTAAAATAGCCCAAGAGGTCCTTCACTTCTTTTCTGTCGTAAAACGAAAGGCCTCCATATATAGTATAAGGTATATTCTGTTTACGCAAGGCTTCTTCAATGGAACGCGATTGTGAATTAGTCCTGTAAAGCACTGCAAAGTCCTTGTTCTTGAGTTGCCTCGACATCTTGTATCCAAATATGGAGTTTGCCACAAGCACACCTTCTTCTGTATCACTTACTGCATGCAGCAATCCTATTGGCTCACCTTGTTCCTTGTCGCTCCACACCTTTTTCTTTATCTGGTCCTTGTTATGTTCTATAATGCTGTTTGACGCATTGACAATGGTTTTTGTGGAACGGTAGTTTTGCTCAAGCCGTATAAGCTTACACTCTGGATAGTCGTTCCTAAAATTGAGAATGTTTTGTATGTTAGCACCACGGAAGGAGTAAATGCTTTGCGCGTCGTCGCCCACAACACAAATGTTACGGAACATGGCGGCGATCTGTTTCACGATGAGGTATTGTGCGAAATTGGTGTCTTGATACTCATCGACAAGGATATAGCGGAAATGCGACTGGTACTTGTATAGCACATCGGGATTGTCACGAAACAATACATTTGTGAAATAAAGGATGTCATCAAAATCCATTGCATTTGAGCGATGGAGCTGTGCGTTGTAGTGTTTGAATATCTGTCCGATGAGGGGTCTTTTCGCCTTATAGTCTATCTCCTGAAAATTGGGGTCATTGATATAGTCTTCAGGGGAATAAAGGTTTGACTTTGCTGTCGAGATGCGTGCTTGGACAATTTTTACGGGGTATTGTTTTATGTCGAGGTTCATCTCGTCTATAATCTTCTTCAAGAGGTTTTTTGAGTCGTCAGTGTCATATATGGTATAATTTGAAGTGAACCCAATCTTTTCTGCATCAATGCGCAATATGCGGGCGAAGATAGAGTGGAAAGTACCCATCCACACGCTACGGGCCTCGCTTGCATCCACAAGTTTGGCAATACGTTCCTTCATCTCACGGGCAGCCTTGTTGGTAAATGTTAGTGCCATTACGGAAAACGGGTCGATGCCCTGGCTTATCATATATGCCACACGGTATGTGAGGGCGCGTGTTTTGCCCGATCCGGCGCCTGCTATCACCATCACAGGGCCTTCAATAGTGGTCACTGCCTCTCTCTGAGGCTCATTGAGTTCGTCTAGTATGTCTGACATGGCAAAATAAGATTAAACTGCAAAAATACATTATTTTTTGCAGCCCCCAAAGCCCCAATAAACTTATTTTTCGGATTTGCGCCAGAAACCGGCAAGAAGGATTTTACGTCCCGTCAGTGTCTCTTTATTAGCGAAATGACCCAGAGAAGCACCACAGCACCAACAAAGCTGGTCAAGAGCTGCCCCCAGAAATTGGCACTAGTATTTATTGGCAATATAGAAAAGATCCATTTGCCTATCATGCCACCAACAACACCAATGACGATGTTCCACAAGATGCCATAACCTTTGCCTCGCATCAGCAGGCCTGCCAGCAAACCCGCTATGCCACCAATAAGTATTGCCCAAAGTATTTCCATAAAAGTTATAATTTAAGATTTACAAATTCAAAATCAACAAGCCACGAATCATCCGTTCAAGCCATGACTACGCTTATATTCTTCCATTTCATTGTTTTGCTCCTCAATAAAATTAAGCAAGTCGTCACGTCCTAGGCCTTTCTCGCTAGAAGTGACAAAAATGGCAGGAAGTTCTTCCCAGTCTTCAAGAAGGCGTTCTTTGTATTTTGACAAGTTTTTCTCCAATTCGGCTGTTTTCAGTTTGTCAGCCTTGGTGAACACAATTGCAAATGGCACTTGATTTTCTCCCAACCACTCCATAAATCCCAGATCGCTGTTTTGAGGTTCGATACGCGAGTCAACCAGGACGAAGGTACACACAAGATTGCGTCGTTGCTTTATGTATTTTGCGAGCATGGTCTGCCATTCCTCGCGCTGTTTCTTCGACCTGCGAGCATAGCCATATCCTGGCAAGTCAACAATATACCACTCATCGTTAATGACAAAATGGTTTATGGTGATAGTCTTTCCAGGTGTCGACGATGTCTTTGCCAAGCCGCGCCTGTTGGTAAGCATATTGATAAGCGACGACTTCCCAACATTCGACCTCCCGATGAAAGCATATTCAGGGATGTTGTCCTTTGGCAGTTTATGTATGTGGTTGTTACTGGTAAGGAAAAAGGCTTTGTTTATTATCATCTGTCAAAAAAATTAATAATCTCCCTTTCAGTTCTCATTCAAGTGTGAAGGCTGTTCATTAGCGTCAAAAGCAAGATGACGTTCACGCTTTTCAGGATATATGTCAGCAATAGTAACCATAAGCCCTGTCTCTTCAACGTTCCCGAAACCGGGGTTTAGAGCTGTACCAAACGAGCGTATTGTGGGTGAAAGATTAAAATAAGCCTTTACCAAAGGAGGCACAGATACACCTCTTGCCCGCACTTCTTTCGACAAGATGTCATAATTCTCGCTATCGGTCTGGCCAACAAACAATTTTTCAAGTTGGCTTTCGTCGGCAAGTATGGGGAGATTAAGTTCAAGACGCGGATAAACCAAGTTTTCGGCATCTTGAAAATGTTTCCTTATGAAATACAATATCATGTCACGCGACAGACGGTCAAGTTGGGGATACATGGTAACTTTGCCAAAGAAATATTTAGCCTGCGGATAGATGTAAATCAACGATGCCAACCCGTCCCAAAGGTTGTCGAGCGAATATATGCCTTTCGACATACTTTTTGACGGTTGGTAGTCGGGCTGCACAAAAGACCGGCCCAATTCAATAGTATATGGCAAATACTCTTTAGTGAATTTCTCGGTATAGTGGAAAAGTTCTGCAGTAGGTGTCTCAACCTGGAAATTGTCGTCAGGCTTAAGTTTGTCGCACATAAGGAAACGGTATCCACCAGTAATGGCCTTGTCGGCAGGGTTCCATACCACCAGCTGACTGAAAAAGTTTTCGCCATTCGTGTCAAACTCGTCAATATCACAATCCTTGCCGGTACCACCGCCAGAGTCACGGAAACTCACCTCACGCAATCGGCCTATCTCACGCATGGTGTTAGGCGCATTGTTTGCATCAACAATATAAATCTCATTACCGCCCTTGTTGGTTTTCCTGAAAAAGCGATCTTTTGTAAGCTCCGCCATTATGGCCTCAGCATCAACAGGTTCTATAATATTTTTTACATCATCCATAGTAAAACTCCAATTTCACAAAAACGCAAAATTAAGAAAAATATTGTACATAATCATTTTTTGGATCAAAAACTGCATTTTCATCTTTTTCGAGAGTATAGGAAAAACATCTCAGCCGTTCAGCCCACTGCGAGTCGCTACAGCTTTTGTCCAGCAAGGAGCAGTCAATTGGTTTCCCAAAAGTTATCGTCATGCTTTTGTTTCGCTGCTTGAAAAACTCATCAGGCAGCAGAGCCATCTCGATATTGACTTTTATCTTCAGAGCCTTGCGGATTCTGGCCAAATTGTAAAAGAAACTTGAGTTGCGCCCATCGATAAAGGTAGGCACGATGAGTCTGTTTGTTTGTCTTGCTTTCGTCACAAATGTCTTTTTCCATTCCAAATCCATTATTTTCCCTCCTTTTGTCTTGCGCGAACACATGCCAAAAGGAAAATAGCACACAGTTTTGTCGCCTTCAAAGGCTTCATTAAAGAGCTTTAAGTTCTCAGCCCTATTCTCGGCCACACTCTTTCCCACCTTGCTGACAGGTATGAAAAGAGGCTTTAGTGGATCCATGAACAAGAGAAAATCGTTGACTGGAGCCACCACATTGCCTTTCGACCGTCCTACGGCTCCCAGCAAGGCAATGCCGTCAAGACCTCCTAAAGGATGGTTTGAGGCAACCACAATGCGTTCGCTTTCAAGCAAATGGCCAGCACCTTTTATAGTGAGATTTATATTGAAGTCCTTAAGCAAAGCCTCAACAAAATCAAGGCCCTGCAAATGGCCAAAACGACTCATGCCATCGTTGATGTCGTCCTCGTGAAGCAATTTCTGTATGCCACGGAAAACAAAATCCGGCATATATTTCATTATTTTAGGAAGCTTTTGGTCAAAAATCTTCCTAAAATCGATATGTTTCTCAACTTTCATTTCCTGTTCTGTTCCCATTTTTTTGCGAATTTTGGACATTGCGGCAACAAAATTACAAAAAAACGGCCGAAAACATAGCGAAATAATTTCAAAAACAACTCCGACAACCTCATGTCACACAACAAATATTTGCGCTGAAGCAAATAGCCTGACGACAAAAAAAAACTAAAAATTAAATGATTATCCGCAACCGTCCGACAGGTTTCTATTGTAGATGCGATGCTCAAAATCCGATGTGCAGGCGAGGGAAGCTATCATAAGCCTGTCAAACAGCTTGTCTCCAAAGTACCTGCGATTGAACTTGTAACAGAA
>JAZLGA010000062.1:0-20407 GCA_045616045.1 Bacteroidales bacterium
AATTAATCATCAATACTAAAACTCTAAAAATGAAAAAGTTACTATTATCAGCTCTTGTTATCTTGAGCTTGGTTGGCCGTATCAAGGCCGATGAAGGCATGTGGCTTCCCATGTTTGTAGAGCGTCTCAACTATGTTGACATGCAGAAAATGGGTCTCCAGCTCACCCCTGAGGAGCTATACAGCATCAACCACAACAGCCTTAAAGACGCCATTGTTGGTTTAGGCAGCGAGCCTCGTCCACGCGGATTCTTCTGCACTGGCGAGATTGTGTCCGAGCAAGGCCTGCTATTCACCAACCACCATTGCGGTTATGGTGCAGTCCAAAAACTCAGTTCTGTTGAGCACGACTATTTGAAAGATGGTTTTTGGGCAAAGAATCTGAGCGAAGAGTTGCCAGCCGAAGGAATGACAGCCTCATTCCTGGTACGCATGGAAGATGTCACAAAGGTCATTCTTGCCGAAGTGAAACCAGACATGGACTATGAAGACGGCCAAGCAGCCATTGCAGCCAAAATCAAGGAACTTGAGGATGCAGCCTCGGAAGACGGCAAATACAATCCCGTTATCAAGGGATTTTTTGAAGGCAATGAGTATTACATGTTTGTTTATCAAGTGTTCACCGATGTTCGTCTTGCTGGCGTTGCCAACGCCTCGATAGGCAAGTTCGGCGGCGACACCGACAATTGGATGTGGCCTCGCCACACTGGCGACTTCAGCATTTTCCGCGTCTATGCCGACAAAAACGGAAATCCTGCGGACTATTCAAAAGACAATGTGCCGCTCAAACCAAAGCACCATCTTCCTATCAGCCTTGACGGTGTCAAGAAAGACGACTTCACAATGATTTGGGGGTTCCCTGGCACGACAGAGCGTTACATGTCGTCGTATGGCATCAACTATAATATTGAAACCCTTTACCCCATCATCATCGACATCTTCGGAAAGCAGCTCGAAGTAATGGACAAATATATGCAGAACGACGATGCCATCAACCTGATGTATGCCGACAACCATGCCAGCCTCGCCAACACTTGGAAAAACTTCATCGGCCAATGCCAGATGCTTCGTAAGAACAAGGTTTCAAAAACCAAAGTTTCCTTAGAGAAGAAATACACTGCTTGGGTTAATGCCGATGCAAGACGCAAACAAGAATACGGCAAGGCTCTTCCCGGACTCAAAGATGCTTATAAAACACTGGCAGATGTTTCAAAATACGTCTATTATCCCAACTTCATCGCTACCGCAGGTCCATCTGGCAACGCACTGAACTTCTTGGAATACTATATGGCATGCCAAAGCAAAGACAAACAGGCCATTGAGATGAACAAAGCCATGCTTAAAGAAATAGATGTCAACGAGATTTTTGCAGAGAAAGACATACAAGTTGAGAAGGAGACATATTCGGAGATGCTCAAAATCTATCGCAAAGCATTTGCAGCAAGCGAACTTCCCGCATTCTATTCCAACATAATTGACAAGAAATTTGGTGGCGACATTGATGCTTTCGTTGAGTATGTATATGCCAATTCACCTTCAGCAACACCTGAAAAGATGAAAGCTTTCATTGAGAAGCCAAGTGCCAAGATTTTGAAAAAAGACTATGCACTTAGCGTCGCAACCGAGATGTTGGGTGCTATGCGCAACAAAATTCCAGAATTTCGCGAAGCAACGGGAGTAATTGAGGAATATGACCATATCTTCGTAAAAGGCCTGCGTGAATATTACGCTGCCACACAGCCAGGCAAGAGCCTCTATCCCGATGCAAACTCTACATTACGCATGAGTTACGGCTCTGTACAAGACTACCAGCCCGCCGACGCTGTTGAATACGACTATGTTTGCACAGCAAAAGGCATACTTGAGAAATACAAACCTGGCGACTATGAGTTTGATGCTCCCAAACGCCTCATAGAACTTATCAACAAGAAAGACTATGGCCGTTATGCGAACGAAAACGGTGACTTGGTTGTTTGCTTCCTCTCGACCAACGACATTACTGGAGGCAATTCCGGAAGTCCAATCATGAATGGCAAAGGCGAACTCATAGGTCTCGCATTCGACGGCAACTGGGAAGCCATGAGCGGTGACGTCAACTTTGAACCCAAGCTGCAACGCACAATCAATGTTGACATTCGCTACGTGCTTTTTATAATCGACAAATATGCCGGTGCCACAAACCTTATAAAGGAACTTGACATCCGCTAAAATTAAGATTACGGTATAATAACACAAAAACTAAAGTCGGCCAAAAGCCGACTTTTTTGTTTGGGAAATAAAAAGCATCAGTCCTTGACAAACTCTTTAAGGTCGGAAAGAAGGATCTCGCGGAGTTCATTCTTATGTTCGTGCGAAGTCTGCATAAAAAGAAATCCCCAAATGCTCATGGCCGGATTCATAATATCGCGTGTCTCAAGCACACCATGGAAATGATTCTTTATTTTGGCAAAGTCAAGGGTCTTGTCTGTGTCGTATGGTTTGTCAAGCACTATGAAACTGAAAGTGTCATTCTCTATACCATCCCACTGAGTGGCATAATCTGGATGTGTACCTTCAAAGAAAGCCTTGACAGGCAAGAGATGACAAGTGTGACGTGTGATGTCGTTAAGACACATTCCTGCAAAACGCAAAGGATTAACCTCGATGGGCACTGCACGGCCAGACTTGCTGTCAACCCTAAATTCCACATGCATAGGGAAATTCTTCAGTTGCAAGACACCATTCAAGTCAAGGCAAAATTGATTAAAGGCAGGATAGTTGGCCTCGAAAATCTTTTTACTCATACAATACAGACGATCGCTAACATCAGTTTCTGACTTAAAAATATGATGGAATATGTTTATTATATTCGGTTTGCCCAAAGCATCATAGTAAGCGTCAACAGCGAATTCTTCACCTACGATAAAATGCTCAATCACAAACTTGCCACTTTGCACGACCGTATCGGGGAAGACAGCACATTGTTGAGCGAAGTTCCTGTCTATGTCATCAAGAGCCGCCTGCCATTCATCGTTGCTACGTATGACATATACACCTACGCTAAGAAAGCCAACAGAAGGCTTAAGCACAACAGGCAAAGGCAAATCCTCAGGGTTTATGCTGCGCAGTAGTTCCATCTCAACCTCTTTATAATAAAAGTCGGGATACAACTTATGGCATATCTCACGGAAACGAGCCTTGTCCTTAAGTATCTTTATCTTCTGCACAAGTTCAGACTGTGGCAAATGAGCATAGAGCCAGACAAGGGCATTTTCGGAAACCGCATAAAGTTTACCGCTTTCGTTGTATTTCTCAACAAATTGGGTGTCGTCAAGAAGATTTAGTTTTTTTCCTTCTGACGCAAGTTGTTGTGCCATCTCATTGTTCAAGACTGGTATGCCATTCTCTTCAAGATAGGCGACCAAAGGCTCGGACACATAAGGCTTTTCAAGAATTATCATATCAAAATGTTGTATTTAGAGCCAACAAATGTATGAATTTTTTGGTGTTCATACATGTCGCTTGAAATCTTTAATCGAGATGCGACAAAAAAAATATGAACCGAAAAATAAAAAATAGGTGTATCAACAAAAAAATATGTAACTTTGCCGCCATAAAAGAGTTCGGGATGTAGCGCAGGCCGGTAGCGCGCTTCGTTCGGGACGAAGAGGCCGCAAGTTCGAATCTTGTCATCCCGACTTTAGAAAGCGAGGTTTAGAAAGCCTCGCTTTCTGTTATACCTCGTAGGGGTTTACTTTGAATTGACCTGCACAACTCACCGACAGCTACCCCATAGGGGTTTCCTTTCCTGCATTATTCCATTTCACGAATAACTCTTGACACCAAGATTTGTCAATAATAGAAGCGCGGTACTTAACCGCAAAAACAAGATGTATGTATATCTGATTATATGTGTTTGCCATTGTTAGTTAAAAGACAGCTCCTACGGAGCATTTGAGCATATACAGAAAGTTCGTACAGAGTAATTATCAAACATTAAATACAAAAACTACTTTCTCCACAGAAATCTACAACAACCCGTCGAACTTCATCTGCGCATGTACTATGCGTATGACACCATAACTGAAATCATTGCCCAAACCGAGCTTTATGTCGGAAATGGGATTGTTCTTGTGTTGAGAGATAAAATCATAGACCTTGTTATATGTTTCAGCATCCACGAAACGGTCTGCTGTATATAGCCCTTGCTCGATAAACCGCGAGACATGGTTTGCTATTGTCGATTCGGTGAGATGTCTCTCGGCGGCAATATTCTCTATTGACAGACCTTCTTCGATGAGCTGTCTGGTCTGCTCGTATGTGTCGGTCACCAGTTTAGCGGCCTGCTTCTCTATGTCGGGAGACAATTCGGAGCCTGTCTCTTGTGCCACTATCTTTATTATTTCCACACCATACATTCCCATGCGCTTCTTGCCAAGTTTCGGTATCCGTGTCAGTTCTGCAATAGTTAGCGGTTTCTGCCTGGCTATCTCTGCAAGTGCCTTCACCGGCACTATAGAAGCTTCTGGCACATCATCGGCATCGGCACGCACGGCACGCCACGACATCAGCTTTGCCATCAACGTGTTTTTGGGTATTCTTGGGCCATCGTCCATAGTCTTGTCAGCCTCGATGGTGTTGAAGGCTTTGTTCTTTTGGTAAATCTCAATGGTAAACTTGTCAGCACAGGCCTCTAAAGTCTTCTGCTTAACAAATAGATTGTCGTTTAGCTCTTTCAATATCTCGTTAAGCTGCTTCTTAACAGTCTTGTTGTCAATATCAAGATTGATGCCACCCAAGGTCTCCTTTGTCTTCTTGACCTCATCGAGAAAATAGGTATTGGCCTGCCGCAGACGCTGTTGAAGAGGTTCGTTTTCAGTGCAATCCACAGGATTATTGTCGTGCAGGCACTTTATCTGCCTGGCAAATTTGCTTGCAACCTGACACATCCTGTCGGTTACAGAATGCCTTAACGTTATGAATTCCTGTTCAACATTCTTACCAAACAAAGAGAAATTGTCGCTGATGACCTTAAGAAGCCTGAACAGGTCATGCTCAATACCATCAAAAGAGTAGAGTTCTTCCATCAATGTGTATTGGAATTTGTGTTGAAGGCTTTGTAGCTTTTGACTGTCAACCACACGCTGCGGCATACTGTCGTCGAAATGGTCCACGGCATTGTCGCTGACAAGAGCCTCATGTGGTATGGCTGTCTTCAGCACTATGCCTTCAAGCGTAGTGCACCGGCTAAGGGCCACATAAACCTGTCCGTGTGCGAAGGCCTGTCCGGCATCTATTATAACCTTGTTGAAGGTGAGGCCCTGACTTTTATGTATCGTAACGGCCCATGCGAGACGCAACGGCACCTGAGTGAAGCAGCCTATCTCTTTTTCTTCAATCTCGTTAGTGTCAGAGTTGATGCTGTATTCGAAATTCTTCCAGTCCTCGGTGCCGACATGGACGATTTCGCCATCACAATCGATGGACAAGTTGCTAAAATCATCGTCACAGCCTGTTATAGTGCCTATTTTTCCGTTATAATAGCGTTTTTCAGGCGAAGAGTCGTTCTTCACAAACATCACGCGGGCACCAATCTTCAGTTCAAGCATTTTCTTTGTGGGATAGTTGTTCTCGGGGAAGATGCCCTTCACCACAGCATCAAAAAACAAAGACTTCGACTTCAGTGCGTTTAGTTTCTCTTCGTTAATCCTGTCAGCCTGGCAGTTGTGTGTTGTCAGAGTTATATAGCCTTCGCTGTCGTCGGGGTTGAAATCGGACTTGTAGCGACTATTTAACTGCAAAAGGCTCTCTCTGTCAAGGCAGTGGTTGCGCACATTGTTGAGCAAGGATATGAAATGCGAGTCACATTGGCGGTATATATGGTCAAGCTCAATGCAGATGTATTCAGTTGCGGATAGTGCGTGGCTGCTGAAGAAATAGACAGAGTCATAATAAGGAGCCAGCAAATCCCATTCATCTGGCTTAGCCACTGGTGCAAGCTGGTGGATGTCGCCAATCATCAGCAGTTGAACACCTCCAAATAGTTTAGACGAACGTCGCACACGCCGCAGCACCTCATCGACCGCGTCAAGAATATCGGCACGCACCATGCTTATCTCATCTATGACAAGCAAGTCAATGCTACGGATAATCTTTATCTTTGTGCGGGTAAGTTTCTGGGCCGCCAAGATGTCACGTCTGTTGTCGTTAGGAAGATGAGGGCCGAAAGGCAATTGAAAAAAAGAGTGTATAGTCGAGCCTTCAGCGTTGATGGCCGCCACACCGGTTGGGGCTACCACCACCATGCGTTTATGGCATTTGTCGTGCAAGCTGCGCAGAAAAGTCGTCTTTCCTGTTCCCGCCTTGCCCGTCAGGAAAATGTGCGAGTCGGTGCCACACACCAGGCGCTCGGCCAAGTCTAGTTTATCGTTTATAAATGGTTCGGTTTGCATAATCAAAGTTATTGTTTCAATAATACACTGTCAATTTTAGCTGCTGGAGATGCAAAGTAAAGACCCGACACAGAAACAAACCGTTGAACAAACGTTTATAGTCGTTTATAAACGTTTAAAATGGATATAAACCTGATTCGCAAGTATATTACAAAAACATCATTTTTTTATTGGCAAGTTCTCAAATCCCTGACCATAGGCTCCCATCACAGTATTGAGAGTCATAAAAGCGGAAGGGTCTTCTTCCTTTATTATGCGCAAAATGTATTGCGTCTCCCTTTTATGTGTCACAACCATAAGTATGTCCCCTTCGTGTTTGGTGTACCATCCCTTGCCTTTTATCAGCGTGACTCCCCTATGCATTTCATTTGTTATGCGGTCGGCAACGACATCGGGGTTTGAAGTGAAAATGAAAGCCTGTATAGATTGCTTGTTGCCAGTTAAAACCAAGTCGATGCAATAACTGCAGACCGCCATAACAACGAAACTATAGATTAGGCTTTCGATGCTGTGTACCACAAAATAGGAAGAGCCTATTATAATTATGTCGCAAAATAGTATTGTCCTACCCTGAGAGACATTAAAATACTTATTGAAAATCATGGCTATTATGTCGGTTCCGCCTGTACTTCCACCTTGTGTAAAAGCCACACCAATGCTTATTCCAGCCAATCCTCCACCCAAAATGGCCGCCAGGAAATGGTCGGTGACAAATGGTTGCATAGCACCAGCCATTATCGGATCGGTCAAATAGTGCTGAAGCAACGACATGAAAAGAGACGCCACTACTATGGAATAGCCAGTTTTTACACCGAAGCCGAACCCTACTAACTTAAGTGCCAGAAGTAACAGCAAGGCATTTATCACAAACACCGACAAACCCGTTGAGACAAAACCATCAGTGGCCCAATAAATTAACGCAGCAACACCACTTGCTCCACCACCCATAAGATGGTTGGGAATTAGAAAAGCCGTCCAACCCAGACACATGGCGAACAAGGCTAAAGTTATTACAAAATAATGCTTGATTTCGACCAAGACATTTTTCTTTCTATCTGTCTTCATATTAGTAATTGTTTAATGTTTATCGTTATTCTTTATAAAACTCCATGTTGAATGTTGTTCCCACATTCTCAGTACTCTCGAAGGTTATTCTGCCATTTGAGGCTTGTATGATGTTTCGCACTATTGACAATCCTATCCCCATACCGCTCGACTTAGTGGTAAAGTTAGGCATAAATATGCTACCCTTGTCTTCATCTTTTATACCCTTGCCATTATCTGATATTGAAATGACATATCTTCCCGACCTTGACATCAACCTAATGTCAATCAAGCCATCAGGTTTCTTGCCAATGGCCTGTATGGCATTTTTTATGACATTGCCGAATGCTCGGCTTAAGTTGTTGGCATCGGCAGTGAATTCAAAGGTTGCATCATCATCCCAAACAAAGTTAAACTTTATGTTTTCCTCATTGTCATAGAGGTTAATGGACTTTTCAAGTATCTGTTTCAAGTCAAGTGGGGCGGGATTTCCTTCTGGTAGTTTTGCGTAATCGGAGAAAGCCGAGGCTATATTCGACAAATTGTCGATCTCCTCTATAAGGGTTGTTGTGGTTTTTTTAAATTTCAGGTCAATGTCGGGCGACTGCTCATTCCAGGCTCGCTGCAAATACTGAATGCTCAGCCTCATCGGCGTAAGGGGATTCTTTATCTCGTGAGCCACTTGTCGCGCCATGCCACGCCAGGCCGCCTCGCGCTCTTCCTTGACCATTCTGCTTGTGTCGTTACCCAATTGCACGACCAGTTTATTGTATTGCATCACAAGTTGACCCACCTCGTCGTCACCGTCCAGGTCAATAATTTCATTATTGTAATGACTCATATTGAATTTAGCCATCTGTTCCTGCAATACCAACAAGGGTTTCGTTATCCTGCGCATAACAAGCATAACAACGATGGACGATATGCCAATCAATAACAGTATGATGTTAACATAGGCCAAAGCAAAGTTGACCACTTCTCTGTGGATATTCTCGTCGGCCGAGAAATAAGGGATGTTGAGGAAAGCCATTGTTTCTCCATTGTCACCCGTTACGGCAATATAATTTGACTGGTATTTGTTTTTGCCAACTTTCTCTATATTGGTATAATAAAGAGACTTGTCGTCATTTAGGTTAGCGAAGGCGTGTGCATTCATCAGTGGGGCTTGCAATTTATATTCAAACAATTCGGGTCGAGAGGTGGCAATCAACTTACCTTCAGTGTCATAAAGGTTAATATCCACAAAAAAGGTATTTGACAATTCCTTGAGAAGCAATTCTGTTTCGCTTGGGTTCTGGCTTGGGTCGAGCCGCGCATAACTAATCTCACGACTCAAGTCGAGCAGGACAGAACGCGTCTGCTCAAAGTTGAACTCCTTTGCCTTGTTGTCATACAATTGTTTCATATATAGTATGGAAACAGGACCCACAATACCAAATGCTATCAGCATAGTAACCATTATGGCGACCTGGAATTTGCGCCTCAAACTCCTGCCACCCTGAAACAAATCTCTTATGTTTCTGGTGAAAGCGAAGATAACGAGATAAACGATTACAAAACCAAGGAAAAAGACAGCAAAGGGGGCCGTAAGGGCGACCCACCCACGCCTTTCACAATTTATTATCAAAGCTTTGTTATCCTCTACAACACTAAAGTTTTTCGTTCGTCCACCATAATAAAATCCATTGGCTTTGTACCTATAGTCGGTTAGGTGATTCGGATAGATATAACTTCCGTATTTGTAAATAAGCATATTATTGCGATAACTTACAACAGAGAATCCTGCCGGTATCATATCGTTGCGATTTTGCAATATGCTTGGCAAGCCAAAACCATTGGGTGTAACTTGTTTGTAAAACTCAAAATATAGCCTTCTCGGCGGTAATGTATCGTTCAACTTAAGGGTTATGATGCCAAGATAGTTAGGATCGAGAGTGGCATAATCGACAAAATAAAGGTCTTCGGAAATCATACTTGCATTATTATGGGCTAAAACATCATTAAAATAATCGTCACAACCTACCGCTCCAGTACCATCTACAAGTATTTCCTGTCCAGGGACGCATACTGTCATAGACATATTATATGCCTTCATAACACTGTCGAACAAAAGGTTCTCTGCGTATCCCGACACAACATCATCAACCATGTTGTTATCAGAAAAAACCATTTTTAGCAGCATTGTATCGCTTGACACAGAGCGGGAGAATTCATGGAATGATGATTCAAAATCAATGTCGCGCTCATCAAAAAGGTCAAAAGCAGTCTGTCTCATCAGACGCTCTTCTTCGCGAATCATGTTTCTGTCATAAAAATAGGTCAAAACAGCTGCGGCACAAGCAAAAACAATAATCAACACCGTCAATTCACCAAAATAAAAAAGACTATTGGAAAATCTAGTATTTTTTGAAAAAAAACCAAATAACAGAGTCGAGGCTACTACAACAGCAACAATAACAAGAAAATAAATCAGATATACATAAGGGAATGAAGTATTTTCATAAGTCACAATATCGAAACGAGAAGCAACTTGCCCCGACGAGTTGTATAAAGGAAATGTGCCGTCTTCGGGATTAAGAACCACATGATTGGATTGAGGGAAAAAGGGAACATTAAAGAAATTTGGCAAATAACTATTCTCCAAACTAAAGGTAGTACACAGAAGAGAAAGGACATATACGTAATAATCATTTTGCGAGAACGACCTAACAAGAAAATCGCCATATAACAAATTGCAAACAGTATCAGACGGAACACCAACACGTTTTTTAAGGAATTTGGGATCAACAAGGTTACTATTCCAAACAACCAAAGAATCCTCGCAAAACACATAAACAAGGAGGTCATCATCAACAGCGTTGACAAACTTGTCGAAAAAAATATTTTCATCTTGAAAAAGGGATGAAAGTTGTTCGACATTATTGTCTATAAGAGTCTCGCTTCTATCGAGAGCGTGCTGAACACGATTTGCGGTCAACTTTTCAGAAGAAATGCCATAATAAGCTACTATGACAAGAACTAACAAAACTGAAAAACCCATCAAGACATACAACAACCACGAAAGTTTCATAAATTTAATTATCTAATTGTCAATATTATACGAAAAAAACCATCACATCCGGCACTTCAAAAGCATGGCAATCACCAATCACAGAAACACCCATAGAAACAAGTGCGTTGTAACCGCTTTTCTGAAAAAAGTCGAACAATTCATCATTTTAGCACAAAACATCGTTAAATCAAAGAAAAACAGTCAATTTTTTAATCATGTGTTTTTACAAGTTTTTTTTCAAAGACATATACAAGGGTCGAATACTCTCCAGTTCCTTTGGCTTTCAAATTTGAGAGCATACCTCTAAAAATTCCTCGCAAAAGAGGCATTTTGTGCGACAAGAATTTCTCGCTAAGGTAAGAAATATAGTAAGAGTCCCAAGCCAAAGTTGTTATCTTATTAATTTTCAAATCATTATAGGCAGAAAAAACTTTTTTTATAGTTTTTGCGTCAAAATGCGACAAATGTCTTGGGACATCCCAGGCCGCCCACTTGTCCTTATAATAAATCGCATCATAAGATTTATAATTTGGCACAGCTATCACTAATCTTCCTCCTGGTTTCAGTAAACGGTGCAAATGACAAATTTCCGCCATAAGGTCTTCAACATGTTCAAGCACATGCCACATAGTTATCACATCGTATTTGAGATTTTGAAAAGAAGACAGTTCTGAAGGAGCATGGACAACATTGTCAAGTTTCTTTTCTGCTATAAGTTTTGCCTCTTCTGAAGGCTCAACACCTTCAACACCCCAACCAGCTTTCTTTGCACGCAACAAGAAATCTCCCACACCGCAACCTATATCTAGAATATTTCCGCAAGAGAGGCCTTTTGTTGCAATTTTAAGTTTATTATTCAAATTGATTGACTTGACGAACTCATAAATGCGAGGCACAAAACCATGTTTATTTTCCTTATGACTCAGATAGTCTTCAGACTTGTAATAATCACCAAGTTTGTCGGACGGAGGCCGTGGGATAGTATAAAGGAGTCCGCATTCATTGCAACGTGCTATTTCGAATTCTTCTTGGGACAAGAAATAGTCTTTAAGCTCAAGACAATTTTCAAAATTCTCAGAACCACAAAAGGGACATTTTCTCATATCAACAATATTTTTTCACATGAAACAATTTTTCTATCTTCCTAATAATATGACTATTACAGAAATATCGGAAGGCGAAACGCCACTAATTCTACTTGCCTGGCCCAAAGTATCAGGCCTATATTTCGATAACTTTTGTCTCGCTTCGATTGACAACGACTCAATTGAATAATAATCCATGTCTGGACGAAGTCTTACAGACTCCAAACGAGACAATTTTTCAGCGACCTCCTGTTCTTTTTTTATGTAACTGTCATATTTTATAAGAATTTCGGCTTGTTCGGCGCATGATTTTACAAAAACATCACTCAAAACGAACCTCTCTCCTATCTCGGGGAGAAAAGATGCAAGTCCAGTCAAATCCAACTGAGGACGCAGCAAAAGATTGGATATTTTTGTTCGTTGTGCAATTGGCGCCGTACCTTTTGATTCCAAATAAGGATTAATCATATCTGGTAAAACCTGAACTTCATCCAAATACTGAAGGATTTCGGCAACTTTTTGCATTTTGGTTTGATATCGCAAAAACCTCTCCTCCCCCACCAATCCTAGATCATGGAATTTTTCTGTCAATCGACTGTCAGCATTATCTTGGCGAAGCAAGATACGATGTTCGGCTCGACTTGTAAACATTCTGTAAGGCTCGTCAACGCCCTTTGTTACCAAGTCATCTATAAGCACGCCCACATAAGCCTCAGAACGAGACAGGACAACAGGAGCTTCGTCTTTTAACGACAAATGAGCATTCACGCCCGCCATAAAACCTTGCGAAGCGGCCTCTTCGTAGCCCGTGGTACCATTAATCTGCCCAGCAAAATACAAACCATGCACCAAACGCGTCTCAAGAGAATGGTGCAGCTGCGTTGGCGGAAAATAATCGTATTCAATTGCATAACCAGGGCGAAAAACACGAGCGTTTTCAAAACCTTCAATAGCTCGCAAGGCTTCAAATTGGACATAATAGGGCAAAGAAGAACTAAATCCGTTTATGTAATATTCTTGGGTCGTCCAACCTTCTGGCTCAACGAAAAGCTGATGCGAGTCCTTGTCAGAAAATCGATCAATCTTATCCTCTATGCTAGGACAATATCGAGGGCCAACACCCCGAATACGGCCATTAAACATTGGCGAATATTTGAAGCCCGTGCGGAGAATGTCATGAACTTTCAGAGAAGTGTGCGCTATATAACAACTGCGTTGGGTTTTAGGTTTTGGCGTATCAAGAAACGAAAACCCAGCAACCTCATCGTCGCCTTTTTGCTCTACTAGTCTTGAAAAATCAATAGTTCGGCCATCAACGCGCACGGGAGTGCCGGTCTTAAGCCTACTGACCTCGAAACCCATTTGGGAAAGCTGCTCTGAAATCCCATTACTCGGAGCCTCTCCTATCCTACCCCCAGCAAAACTCATCTCGCCTATATGAATTTTTCCATTAAGGAAAGTCCCATTGGTAAGGACGACAGATTTCGACCTAATTTGGCCACCCATAACACAATGCACACCTATAACCCTATCACCATCAAATAGCAGCGAATCAACCGAATCCTGCCAAAAAGACAAGTTTTTAGCCTTTTCCAACCTTCTGCGCCACTCCATCGAAAACAGAGCCTTGTCGCTTTGGCATCGCGGGCTCCACATAGCGGGGCCTTTGGATCTATTGAGCATCCTAAATTGAATCATAGTGGCATCGGCAATTTCGCCCATACAACCACCCATCGCATCAATCTCTCTTACAATTTGGCCTTTAGCTATTCCGCCTACAGCAGGATTGCAAGACATCGCCGCCATCCTGCACATATCCATCGTGACCAGCAAGACCTTGCTTCCAAGATTTGCGGCAGCTGCGGCCGCTTCACAACCAGCATGACCAGCACCCACGACTATTATATCAAACTCATCAAATATCATAACTTACATTGTTTCACGAGAAACATACTATCTAATTAATTGATTATCGGTTAATTAACAGAATTTTTAAACATTCTTCCTCCTTTTTTCGCATGCGTAACATACCAACATCATCAAGGTCGTCAAAACCTATAAGATGAAGAACCCCATGTATGATCACCCTATGCAATTCACTTTGGTAAGTCCGCTCAAAAAAGGACGCATTGTCAGCAATTCTATCAAGACTTATGCAGAATTCCGAGGAAACCACGCTGGAACAGTCGTTAAGCGGAAAAGTGACAATATCTGTATAAAAGTCATGCCCCAAACGCTGTTTGTTGATTTCAAGCAAAGTCTCGTCGCCACAAAAAAAATAATGCAACTCGCCCAACTTTTTACCTTGTTCGGATACAACCTTCTCAATCCAACTTCGTACTCGGGCGAAGTCTAAATCAGGCATACTAACATCAATTGTGCTAAATGTAATCATTGTTATAATGGATTTTGGCGAAGATAATAATTGTTTATTTTTTCCTTGTAATATGGTTGGTACTCAATGGGGAGTTGCTTGAGAAATTCGCTGTTCTTTCTAACATTTTGCCACTTTTCAAGTTGGTTAATGTTACGTGGCTCTAAAGTTCCTCTAAACTCATTGGACTTGCGCTTTTGGTCTTTTTCACGCATTTGCATTGCCTTTTCAGACTCAAGCATACGAGATATTATATTCTGGTTGCGTTGTATCGTCTTATTTGTGATGTTTTTATTGACTATCTCCTCTTCCAACTTCTTCATTTCCTCAACGAGTTGTTGAATACCACCATTGCCCAATTCGCCGTTCTTTTTCATGTCATCAAGAATCTGCTGCATTCCTTGTCTCAACATTTCTTGTTCAGCTGCCAAACGGGCCAACTGTTCGCTCATATTCGACTGATTTCGGCCGCCTTCTTTCTGCATCTGCTGCTGCATTTCCTTTAGTTTTTTGCCCAACTCGTCCTGTTTTTGTGACATTGATTTCATATTTTGACTCTGTTGATTGCCTTGTTGGCTTTCTTTGCCCATCATAGGCATAGCCATTGCCATCATTGAATTTTGCATCTGTTCCAACGATTCGGCAAGCATAAGCGAGAGATTGTTAATAGACATGAGTGCCCGCTGCTGGGAGCCAGCCGCGGGACTAAGATGAAGATTGTTTAGTTCCCGCAAAGCCAAGTTTGACTGAGTTTCAATATTGTCGATCTCGACAAAAACAAAATTCTGGATAGCAGGTTGGCGTTGAGCCATTGCCATAAGAGAATCTCTAACAAGATTGAAATTAAATATCAAATCACTTTGCTCAACAATCTTTGTCACGAGTTGCGGATCGTCTTTTTGCATACGGCCTATTTCAAGCATCAGCTCTTCTTGCCTATGTGAAGCTAAAATAGTATTTTCAAGCATTTGACGGACTAATTCGGCATCTTCAGCCATCTGCTCCATGGCGCTCATCTGTAGCTGCATTGAAAGATTGTTAGCAATCTGTTGCATTTTTTGGGCCGCATTGTTCTTATGCTGTTGCGACTTATGTTGATCACCTTGTTGCTGAGAGGAAGAAGCACCGTCAAGCTCATGGTCTATTTGTTTCTCCAGCTGTTCGTCTCGAAAGATGTCGAACGGTTCGACCAAGGTCTTATTGCGCTCCTCAATGCCGGAAAAGTCTTCCATCATTTTGTCGAACGCCTTCTCAGCATCGTCTGGACCGATGCCTAAAGAATCATCTTTTTGGAGATCCTTGGCAAGATTCTCCAATTTCTCAATCAAGTCATGGATTTCTTTTTCGGTTTTCAACTGTTCCAACAACGACATGTTCCTTTCAAGCAAGTCATTTAGTTGTTTATTGTCCGATTTCATGTTCTGCAGCATCTCTTGAAGCCTATCGCGTGGCAATTGTTCAAGAAGCTCCTCTATCTGCTCCATAATCTTACTTAATTCATCAGGAGTATTTGCATCTTCGAACAACTTGTTGATTTCTTTCTGTTTCTCGATCATTTCATCACTCGAAAGACTGTTTTCTTTCATAAATTCGGTAAGGTTTTGCTGTTCTTCCTGCAATTCCGACCACTCTTCATGCAATCTGTTTTGTTTCTGGAAAACATTCTTTAGTTTTTCCTTGTCATACCAGTCTAATTCTTGCTTTGAAACGAGTTCACGAAGAAGTTGGTCGATTTCGTTTCGCAAATTTTCGACTTCTTTGGCCTTATCGGCCATCTTTTCGAGGACAGCATTTCGGGCGGCATTGGCCGCTGAGTCAAGGATATAGGTTGTTGGCGGCATAAAGACAAAGACTTCTGAACGACGCGACTTGGGGCCATTGAAAGCATCATTATCCCAGACCTCAAAATAAGCCTCAACGGGGTTTCCTTCGTCAAGAATAAGGCTGTCGGCATAAATATTATAGAAAAAAGAAGTGCGAGAACCAGACTTGTCAAAAGGTACAGAAACAGATTTTGCTTTTCGGCCTGGCGAGTCAGTGTAGTTAAAAGTAAGACGACTGAAGCCATAGTCGTCGGTTAGCAGGCCTGAGTAATAAACAAAAGGCAGCAAAGGGTCGCTTATCTGCTCTACCTTAATGTCGGGATAGGCATCAGGCGAGACTACAACATGAAAATATACAGTTTCCGGTTCCGGATTCCACCTATTAGCAATTGAAACACCAATTTTTTCAGAACGAACAGCAAGATGGCTATACTCAGAAACAGAATGTTCAATACGACAAGACTTGGACAACGAGTCGCCAAGCAAAACTTGAAACGAATCAGCATCGCGAAGCTGGAAAAGAAACTTTATCCTCGTACCAACAGGCACAACAAGATGGTTTCGACCGTCAAGAGTTTCATCGTCATAATGAGTGTATTCGGGATAAACCAAATAAGCAGAATAGGACAGAAGGACAGGTTTAGGGTGCACAACGATTGAAATAGGCGAACTGGAATAATCGCCACCCACAACACGGAAAGACACATCTTCGGCCAAATTACGGAAAACGAACGAGAAGGTGTTGTCTTTATTTCGGTTCATTATTTGCTGGCCAAAAGCGCCTTTGACAATGAAATTGTCAGGAATATGCTCACCTGCAACCGAAATAGAGAAAGCGGCATCGTCTCCTTTTGTGAGTTCTATGACAGTGTCCGAAAGTGTGACATCAAAGGGAAGTGGCTTTTCATAGAGTTGGTTATAGTTTATTATTCGCTGTGTTGGCTGCAATGCAAATCGGGGTGCAAACACAGCTAAAAGAAAGGCAACTACAAGCATGAAAAAGAGGGCAACGGCAAACTTTATGTTTTCCCTATAACTCACGGCGTCGCTGAAGTTGAAAGGACTGAGCGATGCCGAGCGTTGGTCAATGGCAGCAGAAAGAAGTTCGTTTTCGGCAGAATCGGCAATACCGGCGAGTTGAAGGGTATTAAGCAACTTGTCTTGGATTTCGGGAAAGAATCGGCCAATCATTACCGCGGCCTGTTCTATAGGCATGGTTTTGCGATAGCGAAAAAGATTTACAATTGGTATTATAAAATATGTGATGCCTATTGCCAGACTGCCCAAAACGAGGAAAAAGAAAAGGATGAAACGCCCCGCTGGGGTCATCCATGAAAAATACTCTAGAGTGTTCAGCGACAGCAAAAGCAGCAACCAAAGCATAGCTCCAAACAGAACCCCATGGAGCAGTTTGTTGGCATAGTACTTTCGCACAAAGCGTTCAACCTTGTCTATCAATGATTTATGTACACTCCCATCCATATTATACAAAAATACAAAAATAATCATTTTTTTTATAGAGTAAATAAAAGATTTGGTTTGTCCATTAAACATTTCTAAATTGTTCAAAAAATATTTTATTAGAAACATATTTGTAATCAATACGATAACATAAAAAAAACAAAAAAACGGTTTCTAAATAAACTAAAGGTTATTTTATAACAAAATATTGCTTAATTTTACAAGTTCAAAATAAGGATATGCAAACACGCTGGATTGAACATAAAGAGGTTGATAGACAAAAGGTTAGTAATATCATAAATAAACTTGGTATTGACGAAAACCTTGCAATCCTTTTAGTTCAACGCGGAATAACAACTTACGACGAGGCAAAAGCATTTTTCCGTCCCAAACTTGAAAGCCTTCACGACCCTTATCTGATGAAAGATATGGACAAGGCGGTAAACCGTATTGAAAAGGCGATTGCCGACAAAGAGAAAGTTCTTGTTTACGGCGACTATGATGTTGACGGAACGACAGCTGTTGCTGTTGTATATCTGTATCTAAAGAAGTTTTTCAACAAAAAGAGGATAGAATTTTACATTCCCGACCGTTATGAAGAGGGTTACGGCATATCATATAAAGGAATCGACTACGCCGCTGACAACGACTTCTCGCTTGTCATAGCCTTGGACTGCGGCATAAAAGCAGTTGAGAAGATAGAATATGCCAACAGCCGCAATGTTGATTTCATTATATGCGACCACCACCGTGCCGGCGACACCATACCCAACGCCGTGGCCGTTCTTGACCCCAAACGCCCCGACTGCGAATATCCAGACAAAGACTTGTCTGGCTGTGGTGTGGGTTTCAAGTTGGTGACAGCCCTTTGCCAACACAAGAAAGGCGACAAAGACGAACTTTACGACTCGCTCGATCTCCTTGCTGTAAGCATTGCAGCCGACATAGTACCAATAATTGGCGAAAACAGAATATTGGCACACTACGGCCTTGAAAAACTCAACCAAAACCCACGTCCCGGCTTTTTGGCTATGCTGCAATATGCCAACGTGTTCCCCAAAAACGACAGCGATGACGACGACGAAAACGCACTAACACGCAAACTCACCATCAGCGACTTGGTGTTTAAAATAGGTCCTCGAATCAACGCAGCAGGAAGAATAGACAAAGCCTCGAATGCAGTACGACTGCTTACCACCGACAAGACAGAGTTGGCATTGAAACTTGCTTCAGCCGTGAACGAACTTAACGACACAAGACGCGAATACGACAACAACATAACTGAAGAGGCTCTTGGCATGATAAATGCCGATGAGGAACTCCGCAAAGCTCACAGTACCGTAGTGTTCAACGAAGAATGGCACAAAGGCGTTATAGGAATCGTGGCTTCACGACTCACCGACTACTATTTTCGACCAACGATAGTACTGACACGCGCCAACGACCTTATCACAGGATCTGCTCGTTCAATTAAAGATTTTGACATCTACGATGCAATAGACAGTTGCTCAGACCTGCTTGAACACTTCGGTGGACATAAATATGCAGCCGGGCTATCATTAAAACCGGACAATCTTGACGAATTCAAAAAACGCTTTGAAGAATATGTAGCGACTAACATTTCCGAAGAAGACCTGGTACCTGACATTGAAATAGACCTTAACATAAATTTCAGCGACATAACACCAAAATTCTTCAAGATCCTAAAACAATTTGCCCCATTTGGTCCTGGCAACATGGCGCCTCTGTTCCGCACCGATGGCGTCGTTGATACGGGCTATTCCAGACAAGTAGGTTCGGGCAAGCACCTCAAGTTGTCGATAATGCAACACAACGACCCAAAAAACAATAGGGTAGGGGCTGCCATACAACTCAACGCCATCGCTTTCCAAAAAGGCGAACTCTACGAACGCATACATCGCGGCGAACCGTTCAGCATCTGTTACCACATAGAGGAAAATTTCTGGCAAGGCAGGACATCTCTTCAACTGAACGTGAAGGACATCAAGTTTGCGGAAGATTTGTGATTCTTTGATGTTAGCAAATAGCAAGACTCCTGATTTCTTGCACCGCTTCAAGCATTCTGCTTTCTTTTACTCAATCTCAATATGTCAGTATCTCCAAGCCATATTCTGTCATAAGGAAGGTGTGCTCCCACTGGGCAGAAGGAAGTTCGTCCTCAGTTATCACCGTCCAGCCGTCGGCACTGTCCACGAAAACTTTCCACGTGCCCATGTTTATCATAGGCTCGATGGTAAACACCATTCCAGGCACCAACAACATTCCCGTACCTTTCTTGCCATAGTGCAGAACCTCCGGCTCATCATGAAACTTGATACCTACGCCATGCCCGCATAAATCACGCACCACGCTGAACCCGTTTTTATGGGCATACTGCGCAATCGCATTGCCTATATCGCCGACAAAGCCAAAGGGTCGTGCCGCTTTCATGCCTATTTCAAGGCACTCTTTTGCAACACGAACGAGTTTTTCCTTTCGAGGCGTAGTATTGCCAATAATAAACATTCGCGAAGCATCGGCATAATAGCCGTCGAGGATAGTCGTGCAGTCAACATTGACAATGTCGCCTTCCTTGATAATTTCCTTTTCAGACGGAATGCCATGACAGACTACCTCATTGATGGATACACAAACACTTTTTGGATAACCCTCATAACCCAAAGTGGCAGGTATGGCATTATGCTGCACAGTATAATCATAAACCATACGGTCTATCTCGGATGTTGACATTCCGGCATGGATGTTTGCCTCCACAAGATCTAATACACCTGTGTTGACGACACCACTGCGACGAATGCCTTCTATTTCTTCTTCCGTTCGGATTAAGGTTCTCCTTGGTACCAGAAAGCCCTGTTTCTCATACGACATGACCTTTTTGTCAAGATCAGTAGGCTCCGCTCCTGCAGGAACTCTCCATCGTTTGCGCTTCAGTAACATAATAAAATATTTGCGTCGCAAAGTTAAGGAATAATTTCGACCGAAAAGGCAATTTTTGACATTATTACCTAAATTCCGCAGAATAAAAATTTGCTAATTCGAGAAGGAGTGTTTACATTCGATGCGCACGTTCTGGGTTGTTGAAAAGTCGTGATGTGGTTGCGGAGTGGCTTTTTTTGA
>JAZLGA010000063.1:0-12582 GCA_045616045.1 Bacteroidales bacterium
GTCATTACAGCCATTCCCGACAACGGATATGCCTTGTCGGAGTTGAACGTCACCGACAGCGACGGCAACCCAATCGAAGTCACGAATGGCTCTTTTGTGATGCCAGCAAATGATGTTGCCGTGTTGGCGATATTCTCTGAAATACCAAGTGGTATTTATGAAAGTGTTGATGACAACAATTGTGTTTTTGCATTTGTTGACAATAGTGGCCAACTTGTGGTGAAAGGGAGTGGTATTCTTCAACTAATTGACTTAAATGGCAGAATTTTATCAACTTATAGAGTTGATGGTGGACTAACCCGTGTCAACATATCAATATTTTCGGAAGGTGTCTATATGTTGCGTCTGGTTGAAAAAGAGATGTTGCGAGTCCAAAAGATTGTTTTGTACAGATAAACCAAAGGGGGCAACAGTTGCTCCCTTATTTTTAGTTATTTGTTAGTCTTCAATGAGGTTTGTGTTTGTTTCAAAACCTTTTAGGAAACGCCATGAATGCAGGTATTTGTTGCAGCGTTTGAGGTCTTTTTCGCTTATGTTTGATAGACGACACAAGTTCATATTGTCTTCGAGGTCAGCAATCTTCACTTCTTTGCCAATTGCATTTTTGTTTGCTCGTTCGATGAATTCAGCGTAGGTCTCGCCGTCGTTTCTGGTGACTGATAGTATGGCATTTATTATTGTGTCGTTGAATCCTTTGTTGCGTAAAAAGGTCTCGTCTATTAAAGTGTCTTCAATTGTGTCGTGCAACAGGGCAACAATTTTGGCGTCATTGCTTTTGCAGTGCTGTGCAACTCGGATAGGGTGTGCTATGTAATCGTTTCCAGCCTTGTCTTTTTGGCCTTTATGAGCTTTGGTGGCTATTTCCAGTGCCTTGTCATACATGTTTGGAAGCAAATAATCACATACGGACACCCAATTTGGAAAGCGTTGTGTGCCAAAATGGATCCATTCGCCTTCGAATTCCGAAGTGCCGTTTTTTCCTCTGTCATCAATGAGATATTCGCCTTTGCATAGGTTCTTGTTGTGTGATATGATGAGGCGTTTTTTCAGCACATCTTCGAGGTGTTTTGTCACCCAATTCAATTTGTCGCTCCATGCGGAAGGGTTTTTCCATGGAGCAGTCGAGAGAATGTATATGTCGTATTCTTTTGCCAGTCGGTGAATGGCTTCGATGGCTCCTTCCATTGGTTCCATCAGTGCGAATATGCCAGGCACTTCGTCTAGTTTTTCTTTATATTTATTTATGACATCGTCACTCAGTTTGTTGATTCCCGATTTGAAGTCAACTAATACATTGTCCATGTCAATGTAAAGGCGTTTCTTGTTTGTCATTATGTTTTTTTTATTTTATTTGTCAAGGCTTATCAGGAACTCTTCGTTAGAGAGTGTCTTGGAAACTCTGTCTTTCAAGAATTCCATTGATTCTACGGGATTCATGTCGGCAAAATGCGTCCTTAAGGCCCATGTTCGAGCTAAAGTGGTTTCGTCAACAAGCAAGTCGTCGCGACGTGTACCTGATGCCACGATGTCGATAGCGGGGAAGATGCGTTTGTTTGATAGGCGACGGTCAAGTTGGAGTTCCATATTGCCGGTACCCTTGAACTCTTCGAAAATGACCTCGTCCATCTTCGAGCCGGTCTCTGTAAGTGCTGTGGCAAGGATGGTTAACGAGCCTCCGTTTTCGATGTTGCGTGCTGCACCAAAGAAACGTTTGGGTTTTTGAAGGGCATTGGCTTCGACGCCACCAGTAAGCACCTTGCCTGAGGCTGGAGATACAGTGTTGTATGCGCGTGCCAGACGTGTTATAGAGTCGAGTAGTATGACTACATCATGTCCGCATTCGGTGAGTCGTTTTGCCTTTTCAAGCACAATGTTGGCTATCTGTACATGGCGTGCTGCAGGTTGGTCGAAAGTGGAAGCGATGACTTCTGCGTTGACGCTGCGCTGCATGTCGGTAACCTCTTCTGGGCGCTCGTCGATGAGGAGTATGATAAGATATACTTCAGGATGGTTCGCAGCAATGGCATTTGCAACTTCCTTGAGAAGAACGGTTTTTCCCGTTTTAGGCTGGGCCACGATAAGACCGCGTTGGCCTTTCCCTATAGGCGCAAACATATCCATGATACGAGTTGATATGGTGCAATCTTTATGCCCCGTAAGTTTGAATTTTTCGTTCGGGAAAAGAGGTGTGAGGTAGTCAAAAGGAATGCGGTCGCGGACTTCATCGGGAGTGCGTCCGTTTATGTATTTCACTTTTGTCAATGGGAAAAATTTCTCGCCTATTTTGGGAGGACGTATTTCCCCCAATATAGTGTCGCCTGTTTTCAGTCCGAACAACTTTATCTGCGACTGCGAAACATAAATGTCGTCAGGAGAGGTGAGATAATTGTAGTCGGATGAGCGCAAGAAGCCAAATCCTTCTGGCATAACTTCCAACACGCCTTCGGCAGTAACTGACATGTCATAACGTGTAACTTCCTCTTTGGGCTTCTCAACGTTTGCTTGCTGCTGTTGTGAATTGACATGTTGGTCTGTTTTTTGCTCGTTCTGATAATGTGGCTTGTTTCGCTCTTGTTTGAAGTTATCTCTGTCGTTTGCCACGTCCTCACGGTTGAAAGCCTTGTCGTCATTCATTTTTTCGTTTTCCGAATCATGATGAGTTGGCTGCTTTTCAGTTGCCTTGTTTGTCTCAACATCTGTCACCTCCTCATTTGGTTCGTTTTTCACAGGTGCAGGTGTTGTGGCTTTGGCATCGTTTTGTTCGTTGCGTGTGGGTTTTGATATGCGTGGTCGGCGGCCTCTCTTTGCAAAGGGTTTTGCATCAGCTTTTTCTTCGTTGACAGTCTCTGTTGTTGCGGCGTCTTCAACACTTTCATAATTGGTGTTGGAGTCTATCTCTTTTATGATGTCGGCTACAGAACCTTTGATAGGCAATTCGCTTAAATCTATATTGTTGTTTATCTCAAATAAGGACTGTTCTTTTTCGTTGTCATTGTTTACAGGGGCATTTTTTGTGGCCTTGTTGCCACGACGTGGGGTCTTTATTATGTCGGGATGGTCGGACTGATGGTCTATAAGGCTGAAAATCAATGTGTCTTGGTCCATGTTTTCATAGTCAATGCCCATTTCAATAGCAATTTCCCTTAATTCTTTAATCGACTTCTTTTTTAAATCGTTGATGTGATACATAAATTCAAAATTGATTTTTCTTTCCAGAGACGGAAAAGATTTTTTTTGGATTGTAATGAACAAATTTATTTATAAGGAATATGGATAGGGTTTAATCGTTATCCTTATATAATGCCGCAAAGTTAAAAATAAATATTTCATTGGCAACTTTTTTTTTCAAAAAAATGTCCTATCGCTGTTACTTTTGTCTATTTTGGTTATTTTTGCAGCCAAATTAATAATTATGTCACAAAGAATACAATCATTATTGTTTTTTGTCACTGCAGTTGCCATGTGTTTGCTGCTTTTTGCGCCTCTTGCCGAGTTTGCCGGTGAGGCTAATATGTGGAAGTTTAATGTTTATGGCGTTGCTTCTGTAGTGCCAAACGATGTTGTTCCTTTTTCAAGATTTTATGTTTTGCCATTGCTTGTTGTGACCGTTGTTGCCCTTTTGTTGGCTTTTTATGTTGCCACAAGTTTGTTCCGTGCTGTGAACATCAAGCAGTTTTCGCGCCTTCTTGCCATTTCAAGAATAACCACTGCTGTCATTGTGGCATGGATTGCAACAGCATTTGCATATTATGTTCCGGCAATTATGAATACGATGCCTAACATATATCCAGACTCGCCTTCTTATGAATGGGGTATTTTTATGCCACTTGTGGCTTTGATTTCAAACATAGTGGCTTCTTTCGGTTTGAAAAGCGACCTTGTTAAGGTTCGTAGCTCTAATAGGATAAGGTAACTTCAATTGTCTTTTGGTCAGGTTGTTTGAATAAGGGTTTGTCTATCCTTTTCAAATATTTCCATGTCTTTTATCTCTTTGCCGTCTATGGCAAAGCGTACCATTGTTATTTTCTTGTGGAATCCGATGTTGCCTGCGGCGCCAGGGTTAATGTGAAGCAGATTAAGTTTTTTGTCGAACAAGACCTTCAGGATGTGAGAATGTCCGCTGATGAAAATGTTTGGGTGCTTCTCTTGAATAATGTGTCTCACTTCGGGCATGTAATGGTCGGGGTAGCCGCCTATGTGGGTCATGTAAACACTTGTGTCTTCAACTGTAAAAAACAGATCTTCAGGATAGGATAGGCGTGTATGGTAGTCGTCGATGTTGCCGTGAACTGCCCTTAGCGGCTTGAAGGTGGCAAGGGTATCAGCGGTATATAGGCCTCCTATGTCACCAGCATGCCATATTTCGTCAACATCCCTAAAAAAATCGGACACCTGCGGTATGATGGTACCGTGGGTGTCCGACATAAGTCCTATTTTAATCATCTTATTTAAGATTGAACATCAGACCGACAGCAAACACTTCTTTAAATTGTACTTTTGAGCCTTTTATGAGAGTCTTTGGGTCAGAAGCATCTTTATAGAATGGGATGTCATAGTCATATATAAGGTGTGTTGAGAGGTTGCAGTTGAGCCAATCGTTAACCTTAAAGATGAGCATGTTCTGCCAATCCACATCAATAAGCCAAGGACGGCTGTGTCTGCCTTCGTCAATCCTCACGCCAGCCTCAAAATGGGCATAGTTGCGAGGCAAATAGTTGGAGAAGAGTTCGAGTTTCGACTCGAAATCAACGTTTTTCACAATGGTGTATTTCAATTTTGCGGTCAGGCGTGCGCCGAATTCAAAATGCACTTTGTTGAGAGAATGTGCTGTGGTGTCCGTTGGGTCTATCTCGTTGACACCAAAAGCGCCTTGTGAAGCAAGGGTTGAGTCGTTTACAATAACCATACGGCCTGTGATAGGTGCAAAATTGAGTGAGAAATGCTCGTTGGGTTTCCATTCGATACCAAGACCCAATGTCAGGTAGGCTGGTGCGAGGAATTTTGAGATATAGGTTGACGAGTCAACTGCATAATCATAGCCTTTGGCATATTGTGTACGGAAAGCAAGTTCAAGACTGGCATAGAGTTTGTCGGTTATTTTGTAGCCGGCAAGTGAGGTTAGTTCAATTTTGTCATCGGTCTTGATAGGGCTGAATTTCTTGAAGTTAAAACTGTAGAAGCTGTAACCGAGGGCAGTGTTGAACGAGTTGTCCCACTTCCACTTGTCTTTGGCATAATTAATCTCATAATAGAATGTGCCCAGTAGGTTGAGGGCGTTTTGACCGCCTGCCGACCAGTTGACGTATGCGCTTTGTGACAAGTTGAAACCAACATTTCCCTTATGGGTCCAATAGCATGTGTCTTTCTTTATAGTTTCAGGCACTCCGGTCGAACTGACGACAGAGACACTTTGAGCCGTGGCAAAGCCTGCAAACACGGTCGCAAGCAAAAATGACAATATAAATCTTTTCATATCACGATGTTTTTTTAAATGTCTTTTTTATCAAAAAGTGATGTCGTTGGCAATAGTCGGCATCACTTTAAGGTGTTATTGCATTGACAGTTTTTGTTTGTAAATAGATGGTTATTCCATATTGGTATATACAGCTTGCACGTCTTCGTCTTCTTCCATCTTGTCGAGGAATTTCTCAATCTCGCCCATTTGCTCGTCGGTGAACGATACGGTGCTGTTGGGGAAACGTTGCAGATTGGCCTTTACAATATTGATGTTAAGTTTTTCGAGAGCGTCGTGCATTGTGCCGTAGTCGGTCCATGCAGAATATGCAGTTGTAGTGGTGGTGCCTTCTTCTTCGTCAGTTTCACTCACTATCTCGTCAAGGCCGGCATCTATAAGTTCGAGTTCCAGTTCGTCCTTGTCCAAACCTTCGGGAAGCTCTATTTCGAAAACAGCCTTGCGGGTAAACATAAACTCCAGCGACCCCATTGGAAGGAAAGTGCCTCCGCATTTGTTGAAATACGACTTCACATTGGCAACAGTACGTGTGGTGTTGTCAGTGGCACATTCAACCATGCATTGTATTCCGAAAGGGCCTTTACCCTCGTATGTAACTTCAACGAGGTTGGCAGCGTCTTTGTCGGTGGCGCGTTTTATGGCGGCATCGATGTTGTCTTTTGGCATGTTTTCAGCCTTGGCATTAAGGATGGCTTGGCGAAGTTTGGGGTTCATGTCAGGGTCTGGACCGCCTTCTTTGGCAGCTATTGTTATAAGTTTTCCTAATTTGGGGAATACTCTCGACATGTGTCCCCATCTCTTCATTTTTGCCGCTTTGCGGTATTCAAATGCTCTTCCCATATAATGTTATTTTATTTGATTCATGGTCGCAAAGGTAATAAATTATTGCAAGTTTTAATGTTATTGGCCGAAATTTATTGAAATTGACATGCCTTATAGGATTGTCGCGTTTTGAAAGTGCTTGATAATTAGTTTTTTTAGTTGCTTGATGCAAATTGTAAAACGACCAAATGAATGCCTTTTGGAAAAAACTTCATTTATTATTGTTGCTTTAAATTTACATTAATCTCAGATTGCTTATCTTTGTGTCATGAAAATCCTGGTTGTAAGCGAAAATGACAATTGCTGCGGTCCTATGGCAGCATGTTTCTTGAACGATTTTGACACAAATGTCGAGGCTTTTTCAGCAGGCATTTGTCCGTCTGAATCACTTTTGGACAATGTGGTTGAGGTTATGAAAGAATGCTTTGCTGATCTTTCTCGCTACAAGCCAATGAAGTATAAGCAACACATGCTTGCGGATGCTGATTATGTGGTGTCAATTGGGGATTTGAGTTTGGAATTCAACGTGACACATTGCCCATTGCCGTCAGGATCATACGATACAAACTCTATTGGATGCCTGCGCGAATTGCGGGACTACATAAAAAACGAGATGTTCGTTGTGTTTAGAGACATCAGAAAGAGTGGTTTGTGACCGTCCGCTTGCTTATTTGTGGACGTCGCTCTCGTCAATAAGGTTGTTGAGAAGCGCATATACAGTGAAGCCCGACACGGAGTGGATGCCTGTCTTTTTTGTTATGTTTTTCCTGTGCGTGATTACTGTATGAATGGAGATGTTGAGTTCTTCCGATATCTCCTTGTTCATCATGCCTTTTGCAACAGCTATGAGGATGTCTTTCTCGCGTTTTGACAGAGTGTCGTTGGCGGCCTTGTTTTTGTTGTTGTGCGAGACCTTGTCAAGCAATTCTTCAATATCTTCGCGACTGTCGTTAATGTTGATGACGTAATCGTATTGAGACAATATTTTCTTGTCGATGAATGAACTCACAAGGACGATGATTTCCAATTCGGGGAAATCGCGGTTAAGGTTTTGGATGAAATCGTTTCTGAATTGACCTAAAATAGAAATGTTTATTATAACGATTTGAGCATCTGTCTGTTTAATTTTGTCAACAAGTTGTTCCGCAAGTCTTGTATGGTCAACAACATCAAGCCTCATGCTTTCGGCGATTTTTCTTAGGCCATAGGCTATGATGTCAGACTCTTCACAAATAACAATCTTGTTTTTCATTGCAATTGTTTTTCAATGTTTTCAACAAAAGGCATAAGTATGTGTTCTTCTACCACAGAATGGCTCCTTAGGTCGGAACTGAGTTCGATAATGTGGAGAGACAGATCGATGCGGTTTTCCTCGTCAATGTCAGACGGAAGGTATTTGAGCAATATGTTGAGGAGGTCGGTCAGTTTGTCCTCTATATTGCTGTGGTTTTTTTTGAATTGTGCAATGCTGTATCCTTTGATGTGACTTCCGGCAAGCAAAGATTCAATATAAGGGAAAACAGTCTTTTCCTCGTAATCGAAATGTTTGGTTATTTCCGACTTGTATTCTTCAAAGAAATTGTTTAAGGTTTTGCCTAATATTGGCTCGCAGGCCTTTATCACCGACGTCAGATGCCTTTCAATGTGAGGAAGGCGCATGTTGGTGTAATAGCGGTGCGACGACTTAAGGTATGCCATCATGTCCTTCATGCTGACTGACATGATGTCAGCTTTTGAAGGCAGGAAGTTTGGCTCGGTATAAGCCCTGCAAACCAACATGAAGAATATTGGTGATATGTCATGTTTTTTGCAGACGTCTTTGATGTTACATTCCCCAAAACCCAATTTCATCCCAAAGCGTGGCAAAAGAAGAAGCAGGTTAGGGTATGCGCCTATCATATCGGCAATCTTTGTCTTTTCCGATATGTTATTGTTGAGTGCCTTTTTTTGTTCCATGTCGCAAAAATACAAATTATTTTATATAATGTTCTTTGTGTCACATTCTAAATATGTTATATATACATGCTTATGGCTACTGTTTTGTGTTTCGAGTGGGTGCCGGTTTGCCGAAACTATTGTTTTTTAAAACATAAAAACACAATTTGTCGATGTGTTTTTATTAAATTTGCAGCGGAGAATTAATAAAATAATACATAACAATATGAATAACAAATTATTGGACAAGAATTTGCCTTATTTGGTGGCTGATATGAGTTTGGCGTCATGGGGCAGGAAAGAGATTGAGGTGTCGGAGCACGAAATGCCCGGTTTGATGTCGTTGCGCAAGAAATATGGCGATACAAAGCCATTGAAAGGTGCCAAGATAATGGGGTCGCTGCACATGACCATACAAACAGCCTGCCTTATTGAGACCTTGGTTGAATTGGGGGCGACAGTGCGCTGGTGCAGTTGCAACATCTATTCAACTCAAGACAATGCCGCTGCAGCCATTGCCGAAACAGGAACTTCAGTATTTGCCTGGAAAGGAGAGACACTTGAGGACTATTGGTGGTGCACAAAACGCGCCATTACTTTCCCTGATGGTACAGGCCCGGACCTTATTGTTGACGATGGCGGTGATGCCACTTTGTTGATACACAAGGGTTATGCTTGCGAAAACAATCCGAAATTGCTTGATGCGCCTACCAAGAGTGAAGAGGAGACTGCTTTTATGAGTGTCATCAAAGCCACATACAAGGAAAATCCCACATTCTGGCACAACGTGGTTGCAGGATGGAAAGGCGTTTCGGAAGAAACCACAACAGGCGTCCATCGTCTCTATCAAATGCACGAACGCGGCGAATTGTTGGTGCCTGCCATCAATGTGAACGATTCCGTAACCAAGTCGAAGTTTGACAACCTCTATGGTTGCCGCGAATCACTTGCTGACGGCATCAAACGAGCCACCGATGTCATGATTGCAGGCAAAGTGGTTGTCGTATGCGGCTATGGCGAAGTTGGAAAAGGCTGTGCTCATTCTATGAAGAGTTACGGCGCACGTGTCATTGTAACAGAGATTGACCCAATTTGCGCACTTCAGGCCGCCATGGAAGGCTATGAGGTGACAACAATGGAAGAAGCGGTCAAGGAAGGCAACATCTTTGTCACCACAACGGGTAACTGCGATGTCATTACCCTGGAGCATATCCTCCAAATGAAAGACCAAGCCATAGTTTGCAACATCGGCCACTTCGACAACGAAATACAGGTCAACCGTCTGGAGACCACTGACCAGCTGAAAGAGAAAGTCAACATCAAACCGCAAGTCGATAAGTATGTGTTCAAGGACGGACATTGCATTTTCCTGTTGGCTTCGGGTCGTTTGGTCAATCTTGGCTGTGCCACTGGTCACGCCAGCTTCGTGATGAGCAACTCGTTCACAAACCAAACCCTCGCTCAGATGGACTTGTGGGAGAAACGCGGACAATATGAAGTCAATGTGTATTGCCTGCCCAAATATCTTGACGAGGAGGTCGCACGACTTCATCTTGAGAAGATAGGTGTTAAACTTACAAAACTTACTCAAAAACAAGCCGACTATATTGGCGTTCCTATCAATGGACCTTTCAAGTCTGATATTTACAGATATTGACACAATTCGGCCATGTCGATTCGACATGGCCTTTTTTATAATATATTCAAGACGATTCAAAACACACCATAACAACTTCTTATTCAGTCAACTAAATGTTGCTGATTTATGAAACAGAATTTTGTTGTTGATGTCATTAACTCGACCAACGATATGGGTATAGGAAATTCTTTCCGGCATCGTATTGTCACGCCTGTCGATGAGTTGGGAGTGGGGAAGACGATACACCTATCTGGATGCTGGAGCTTGAGAGTCCTTAGTCTGACCGACGAGGATATGACATTTGAAATAAACAACAGCAATCCATACGTTCTCAATCGCCAGTGGCAGGTCTTGGACACTGTGAGTTTTGGCATTCCTAATGATTATGTAAGCGAGAGTGAGAGATTCGTTTTTTTTTGTTTGAGACACATGTTGAAGAAGCAGATGATGGTGCCTTCGATCGTGTAAAAACTTTGCTGGGCAGTATGAAGGAGACTGATTCATGGGAAAACATACCAACTGTACGAGAACTGATGGGGCTTTTCAAGGATTCCATACCTTTTCGTGACGACTGCATTGACTTCGCATACCGCATGGATATGTGTTCTGTGATAGCCGACAGTCATGTTCTGGATGAATGCGAGACGCCGCGTTTGTGCCATAGTTTGTTTGAGTATGTGTCGTATTGCGACAGCCTTATAGGAAAATACGATTTATGGTGTCGCAAGTTATTTCCTCTATTTTCACGCCACAGAATCCTTCGACATCTATGCTGCCGAGTTTGGCCTCTGTTTCCCAAGCCTTGCTTTCAATTTCATCGTTTCCACCTCCCATGCTCCGGCTGCTGTGTTTCCACAAAAAATGTAGTGTAGGGTTCTCTTTAGGGGCTGTAGGGTTTTGGAATGTGCCGTTTATCCATTCGCCTTCATGGCGTATCTCACCGAAAGTGTACAGACCGAGACAGTGGTGCAGACCGTCTTTGAAAAATCCTTCATAGCACTGTCCTTTGGTGTCAATGTTGTTATTGTCTGTCAGAATGTCTTTGCCGTTGGGTTTGTTGTCGGATATGCTGCCATTGCAAACCCATTTGTTGAGATGGTAAACGATGTGGCCATTCCAAACATTTGCGCTTAATGTCTTGTCGGCGTCGAAAGGGTCGGGGAGGCTTGTGCTGATGGACCCTCTGTAGTCCCATTCCTCAGGCTTGCTTTCAACAAGTTGTCCTTCCTCCCAATGTTGGTATGTCGATTTGCCATTTGTAAGGTGCATTGTGCCACAGCCGCTATAAGGCTTGAGATATTTCAGACCGCCTCCCCAGTGTGAGAACGACGTGCCGTCTGGGTAGTATATGTCTCCGTTAACAGTGTGTGTGGGGGGGGGGAGAGAGAATATCATCTGGTCGTAATTGTTGAGAACCAGCTTGCCGCCGCATTGTTTGATAATGGTATTGTCGGCCAATGTGATGGTTTGGTTCAGTCTGTCATCATCAACTTTGTTGATGTCGTAACCGGCAACTTCAAGTTCACGCAACCTTTCGTTATCATGTCATTCTATAGCGTAAGGCTTTTCGGCCAAAACGAGTTCCAATCCGTATAATTTGTTGCGGTGGAAGAGGGCAGTGCTGCCGGGTTTGCCAGGGTGTTTGATGCAGAACACGCCAAGCAAATCCATAACCTCCATGTCGGATGATGTCACTATCCAGGCCTTTTCGATATAAGAGCCATCGGCAAAGGTGTATTTGCCTTCGACTGCATAACAAGGATCGTTGATGTGTGCATAGCTAAGGTGAAAAAGTCCAGAAAAATTATCGCCGTTTCGTGTTCCAAAATACCATTGCCAACAGGGCCGCAAAGTTCTTGTCGTATGGAATCTCCGAATTGCCAATTGCCCAAATTGGTTTTTCCAAACTTTGGGTGGGTTCTATAAATCAATTTCCAGTGATTTTGAGTCGGTTTTCGAGCAGATTGCTACGCAGAAAGAGGACGCATAGCGGGGTATGCAACCGATTGATAAACAGCAAGATGGTGAAAAGCGGCCAAAAGCGAGGAAAAGAAATTTTAAATTTGTCATATCATTTGTATTTTATTTCGTTGAATTTATAGACCCCACCTTTGATACTTTCATCCTGGTTATGCTTTTATATGTATTTTATATCACCTTTTTTATGTTGGTATTCTGATTTAGGTATCAGTGTGACGGTGTATGTCGCACTGTGCCTGTCGGAACTGCCGTAAGCCCTTGTGGACTCGTCGGCCTTTACATTTATGTTTATTCCATCTTGGTTTTCGAGATAGTTGAATGCAAAGCCGAGACTGTCGTCCGTTACCAAGATGCATCTCATTTTGGTGTGAAGTTCACTGCGCAAAGGACGATCTTCACCGAAATATTCCATCAGAGTGATTATTTTGTTTGCTTCTATACCAGAGAGGTCGGCATCAAAATAGTTGTAGCTGTCATACTCCACGCCCCAGTCATCGCGGTTGTGATGTGAGTGGCGCTCGACACGAAGCATATAATTGTCCCAGTTCATAACTCAATATTTTAGCAAAAATATATCTTTTTATTAAAAATAACAAATTTTTTATCGAAAAAATTAATACCTAAATTCCGCAGAATAAAAATTTGCTAATTCGAGAAGGAGTGTTTACATTCGATGCGCACGTTCTGGGTTGTTGAAAAGTCGTGATGTGGTTGCGGAGTGGCTTTTTTTGAG
>JAZLGA010000064.1:0-20361 GCA_045616045.1 Bacteroidales bacterium
GTCTTGGATTTTGTCTTTGAGTTTCTGTGGTGAAGTATATGGGTCCCAGTTTTCGAGAGCTATTTCGTGGACATAGTTCATAAGCACTTTCTTTATCCAGTCGAACACGCGCACGATAGGGTATTCCATCATTGCATCGAGGTCTCCATTGTAAAGGGTGTTGTTGTTGAAAGCCATAACACGTCCTTCAGAGAACACCATTGGGACGACGTGGTCGTCCATAAGTGTTGCTATTTCTGACTTGAGGAGGTCAAGTTTCACACCTTTCACATCGGAAACAGTACCATATTTCTTACCTGCGCGACCTTGTGAGATAGGGCATGACTCGTCATACATCATGCCTGCCAAAGCGCCAGCTGGCGAAACGTAAAAGGCTTCTTCATATTGTTCGTCATAACTGAGTTTCTCTGCTTCACGACCTACCAACCAGTTGCATGCCATAACGACATTTTGGAGAGCGACGTCGCTATCAACAAAGCCTGACGTTACTTCCTTGAGGTCTTCAAGTGAATTTTCGTCTTCAAGAGCAGTGTCTGTCACAAGGATCACCTTATATTTATGGGCAACCTTTGCCCAGCGCAGCAATTCAACTCTGTCATGGAACACGCCACCGGGGATTACAACGAAGCTGTAGCTATCTTTCAGGCTCAAGCGGTCAAAAGCGTGTTTCAAGAGGTCGTCAACTTGGTCTTTAAAGCTCGATTCTGTGTCTGTAATGGCTTCTTTTGCGACATTGATGACTTTAAGTTTGTCAACTTTCTCTGCGCCGCTGTTCTTGAAAAACATGTCAAGTGCGCGATATGAACGTTCAAGGTTCTTTGATGCGTCCAAAGCATCAGTTATGCCTTGTGTCAAAACCTTGAGATGTTTGTCTTCCTTTTCTTTACAGATTTCAACCATCTCTGTTGCCGATGACTTGTCTTCGTTAAGGATTTCGAGCCATGCCTGCAACTCCACCTTCAAAGCCTCGCGTTTAGCGGCTTTACGGTTATCTTTCAGGAAAGCATCTTTTATTGCTTTCTTTGTAGGGTTCATGTCTTCAGCAGCGGGTATAATACCTTTAATGGCCGAAAAACCTCCAAACTGCTGTAACAGTTCTGTTACTTCTTTTTTCTGTTTCTGCTGTTCGCCTTGGTTCTGCTGACCTTCAGCCTGAGCGGCTTTCTGCAATTGTGGATCTGCCATAATTATTCTATTTTTTATTCGTTTTCTTCTAATTCGTTAAGCAAGTACTGTAAATAGTCTTTAAGTTCCTCTTTGCTGTTGGGGTCTTTCAGTATATCACGCAATTTCTTGTTAGACTCGATTTGTTTTCTAACTTTGGCTACACTATCCATCTGAGCCTTCTTGTGTGAAAGGAACTCGCTGTTAGCAACAAGATTTCCTTTTCCGCCATTAGCCTCAAAGTCCTTAATTTCATTAAAATGCAAAGTTTCTGTCACGACACCGCCTTCGTCGTCAGTGAAATTCACTTCAACATTAGGTTTGAAGTGGTTAAACACGTCTCCTATAGTCTTCGCGTCCTCCAACAATTCCGGGTCTTCCGACTGTGCATCTGATGTGTATTGGTCGATGAACAAGGTTTTGTTAGTGTCTAATGCACTTACATTACTACCAGACTCTTCGTCGATAGCTTTTGAAATGAAATTTTTCTCTTCCATAACGTTATTATTTTATTATTTATTGCTATTACTTCTTACTCATTTGTTTTCTTGGGCAGGCGTCTCCCCAGGTTTGCCTTCTTCATATTGTTTGATTGCATACTCAGTCTTGTTTCCGTTTACATAGAAGACGACCTTGCCATCTTCCATCTTGACGTCAACATTGTCGCCCGATTTGAGTTTGCCGGATATTATCATTTTCGACATGGGACGACGCAATTCCTTGCGTATGGTACCCAATATTGGGCGTGCGCCGAATTGTGAGGAGAAGTCCATCATTGCAATAGACTGTTTGGTTTCGTCATCTATGTTAAACCCAATATTCTGTTCGGCCAGCAGTTTGACAAGTCCTTTCAGGTGTATGCTGAAGATTCGTGTAACGGTCGCTGGGGTAATCGGCGAGAATGGCACTATCTCGGTAAGACGTCCAAGGAATTCTGGACGGAAATAGTCCTGCATTATTGTCATCAAATCGCTATTCTTTGGCACGATGCCTTTTTCGAACGAATCGACAATAAATTTGCTACCTATATTGGAAGTGAACAATATCAAGGCATTTGAGAAGTCGCCCACACGCCCCAGTCTGTCATGGAGCTTACCCTCGTCAAGTATCTGAAGGAAGAGGTCGAACACAGACTTGTGTGCTTTTTCAATCTCATCAAACAAAACCACTGAATATGGTTTCTGGCGAATCTTGTTAACGAGCAGGCCACCTTCTTCGTAACCAACATATCCGGGAGGCGCTCCATAGAGCAATGCCACGGAGTGTTCCTCCTTGAATTCAGACATGTCAAAACGTATCAGCGACGACTCGTCCTGGAACAGGAACTCTGCCAATGCCTTTGACAACTCTGTCTTTCCCGTACCGGTAGGCCCAAGGAAGAAGAACGAACCCATTGGTTGCCCTTTCTTGTTAAGTCCCGAACGAGACTCGTATATCGATTCGAGTATGGTCTTAATGGCGTGGTCTTGTCCAACAACACGACGTTTGAGAATATCCTCGGCATTAACAAGTTTTTCACGTTCCTTCGATTGTACCTTGCCCAAAGGAATGCCTGTTTGTTTGGCAACGACAGCAAAGAGGTCTGAAGCCAACACGGTGTTTCGTTTCTCGGCAGTAAGGTTCTTAAGCTTGGCAACAACATTGTCAAGATATGCAAAACGTTCTTCCTTGTTCGGTATTTTGAGAAAATCGGTATCATCGTCAAGTTGAGCCACTAATAAAACGCTGACTTTGTTGACAAGTTCATAGTGCAACCAATTTAATTCCACCATAAGTTTCTTGTCGTCAATGTTTTCTTTGTTTTCCTTCAGTTTGTTGAGTTTTGCCTCAATGTCATTTATATCGCTAAATGAAACATCGTTCATGGTCTTAATGAGTGCCATTGTACGGTCAACAAGATCGAACACCGAGTCGGGCATTGCCTTTTCAGTCATATAGCGTTTGGCAAGACGTATGGCTTCAGTTATGACATCATCCCCAATGTTGATGTTATGGTATTTTTCAAAGGTATTGACAGCGCCTTTAACAATACGATAGCAGGTATCCATGTCGGGCTCGTCAATTTGCATCTTTTCAAATTTGCGAACCATTTCCTTGTCGGTCTCAATGTTTTTGGTAAAGCCGTCGATGGTAGAAGTGCACACCAAAAGCAAATCTCCGCGATTAAGTTCTTGTTTGAGCAGGTCACCTGTTCCATGTAGGCTACCCATCTTATCCATCATTTTGTCCAAGCCTTCAATGATGAGTATTGCATTGCCAATGGTTTTAAGCTCGCTGACGACACTCTTGAAGCGGTCTTCGGTCTCCATGTTGTTTACGGCACCGCTTGCCAATGCAGCAAGGTCAAGTTCATAAGCTATGGCACCTTGCAAAAATGCAGGCACATTGCCACTAAGCAGTCTCTCTACAAAGCCATTGATCAGGGCAGTCTTGCCAACACCCGACTCACCTGTGATGAGAAGGTTGGACTTTGTCTTTCGGCCCAATATCTCGAAAAACGATGCTATTTCGCGTTCAAAGCCGACCACTGTTGTTGTCTTGCCGCTTGCGACGAGTTCGTTTTTGTTGATACAATATTTGCCCAGCGTCTTTTTGGCATTTTGCGACAGCTGAACAGAAGGCTGTGTGCCTCCTTCAGGCGCATTAACCTTGGCACCCATTGCCTCAACAACTTCATTGACGGTGATAGGCAGGTTCTTCATTTGGTTGAAGTTAAATCCTACACCTGGGGTCACTAATGCTGCCAAAAGGCAGTGATTGTCGGGAGTTTCAAGACCGAACTTTGCCCTGTACTCATCAGCCATATCCAAAACGGCAGCCGACTCGTCATTCAAGTTGAGTTCGCTATTTGGGCGTGATGCCTTGGGGGTCATCGAGATTTCTGCATCAGCCCATTCAACGAGATAATAATAGTCCTTGTCCATATTACCTTCGATAAACGAGACCAAACCAGAGTCTTTATGCAGAACCGCCTTAAAGAGATGGCATGGATAAACAGCATCATTGCCATTATCAACCGCAGAGCGTAAAGCTATACGGAGCAAATCCTCATAAGAGGCCAAAAGGGATTTCTTGCTCATATTAGTTCAGTTTCTGTTTTTATCAAAAAAAAAACATTTCCTATTTTTATAATCGTGCAAAGATAACAAAAAATAACAAAAAAATAATAAAATTTAAAAAAAATCATTAAAACGCCATACAGCAGGCCAATAGTCACCTAAGTTGAGGGGCTTAAATGATCCTATCACGCCAACAAGCGTCATCAAGATTAGACAGGCAAACGCCCTGACGGATATTGTCATTTGCCATTGAAGCTGTTTGGGTTTGCAAGAACGTCAAGCCGCAATAAGTAATCCAACTTTGACAGACTTCATCGCCACTCCATCGAAACACTCTAGAACTTCACCTTCAATCCTGCAAAAGCCTGAATGCCGTTAACGGGATAATTATAGTACAATTGGTAGCGGGAATGTGCTATGTTGTCAAGGTTGACAAAAACAGTGACCTTGTCATTAATGGAATAATCAGCCGAGAAATTAATGTCGATTATTGGTTTTAGTTTTTCGGTCTGCCACAGTTGTCCGTCCCAAATTTTAGCATAGCGGCCCGTAGCCAATGTTGCCGTCAAGCCGAACGAGAGTTTTTCCATCGGGCTGTATCCTATCTTTAGAGAAGCCTCTACAGCAGGGCGATACCACGGGTGCCATTCCTTGTTTCCATTGCCAATATAATTGTAGGCAAAAGCGGCTTCAACAGTCAAGTTGTCAAGGGCGCGCCAGCGCAAATTGGCTATGATATTGAGTTCATTGACGGTGTCATACAGAAGCGAAAACTCATTGAAGCACATCGGGTCAACAGGGGTGGAATCGTTGGCAGGCATTAGTGGCGAAACTGAGCTGACAAAGAAAGCTTCGTCCTGTATTCGACGGTAACGGACTCCCGCATGCAAGTCTATCTTTTTCCCTATGCTTGTTCTGACACCTGCTCCGAAGCCAAATTTAGTATTGGAAAAGCGCATTGGCAACATCGACGTCACATAAGGATTGATATCGGCAAGCTCACTGAATGTATTGGCTTTCAGGCCTCCATCAAGCACAGCATATATCTCTGTCTTCTTGTTGAAAAGATACAAGCAAGCGCCAATATCGGGACGAACTGCGACAAGCGTAGCGGTATCATGGGCCACATCAAGACTTAGGCCAATGTCCACCTTGCAAAAGTCAGCCTTTATCTCGAAATATGGCTTGAATCCAAACAAGATTCTGTTTGTAATCATCGGTTTGGTGCCATAGTCCACATAAGTGTTGGGGTCTGCGTTCTTTACTCCATAATTGTCATACATAAGGTTAATTTTGGCGCCAATGGTTTGGGGGTTCTCCTTGCTTCCCCAGAAATTGTCCACATAAGCCAAATGTGAAGTAAAGTTAGCGTAGTGTTCCCTGGCTCCACTCTTGTTAAATGTATATTGATAATTGATTCCGAAAGAATGTCTGAAGTATCCGAGTCTTGTGGTTGTACTGTTAATTTTGCTCTCAAAGCCAATTGCATTATACAATTGTTTACGGCATAGCATATCAATAGGGACATCGGGGGGTATCGAGTCGATGTGGCAGCCATAGTAATGACTCATGTCGTTTTTGTAGTAAACCTTGTTAGAGAGTCTGTATGAATCCAAGTTTGTCGTAAGTGCTATGTCGAACAGGTTGTTCATGAAACTGGAATTGGGATAATTCTTCATGTTCAGCCATGTGGAATAGTGGCTCACACCCACTCCCAGTCCCATGGTTCTTGAAAGTTCCGAGTTGTGTCGATAGACAAAAAGCGGAGATATGCGTGTGCCAAAAGCGGCCAAAAGGAAGTTTTGTACCACGTCTCCATTCTCGCCGTCACTGTTTTTGCCGTTATAGTTCATTGGCGACATTGTTTCCAACTCAATGGGGAACTTATGGTTTATATCCTTCAGTTCTAATTTCTGTTCAGGGACGGCAAACTCCTGGGGATCTTTGTCTGGCTGAAAGCCAATTTTCTTCACCTTCTCTATCTCAGGTCTGTATGTTCCCTCGACCGTCACGCTTTCGTTCTGTTGTGCGAATACCGCAAAAGCGCATGTAAGCAATGCTGCAGTGATTATATATTTCAAGTGTTTCATTTCAATGTCATTGTTTTTAACGTTCAGAGCATGTTATTTTGTGTTTTTCTCCATTTCCTCCACTATTTGCAATTTACGGCGTGCCTCATTACGAAGGTCGTCGCCTTTATAGTTGTCGATAACACTTCTCAATGTTTCCTTGGCTTGGAAATAATTCTTCTTAGAGACATAAACATCAGCAAGAAGTATGAATGATTTTGCCACCCAATATGTGTGGTTTGAGAAATTGTCGGAGATGTCAAACACTTTGTTTTCGGCGAGATCATAATTTTGGGCTTTCAACGACGATGCTGCAGAATAGTATGCGCTTTCTGCACCATAAACAGACTTGTCGTTTGCGGCGCTCTTGTCCAAATAGGAGACGGCCATGTCGAATTTACCCTTTTGGAAATAGGACTTGCCCAAGATATGGTTTATTTGGTTCATTTGGTCGTCTGTTATGTCTTGCGAAGCCGACAAAGTTTGCCCAAGTTCGATTGCCTTGTCGTATTTTGCCATGAAGAAGTTGCTCTTCATGCTGCCTTCGAGAGCCTCGAGGCGTGTGGCATTTTGTTCGGTAATACGAGCCAACCGTTCATAAAGTTCACCTGCCTGGTTATAGTCAGAGGTCTCGTATCTTATACGAGCTAACATAAGCAAGGCATCGTCGGTATAGTCATTGTCGGGCTGGGCAATTATGTATTCCAAATAAGATATTTGGTCGTTCTTGTTGCCAAGTATCTCGGCACATGAAGCTGCATACTGGTGAGCCTTCAGGGCATAAGCTCCGTTGGGATGGTTGTTTATGTAATATTTTAGGGCTTCATCTGCTTTCTTATAGTTGGCGTCTAGATAAAAGTTTTGTGCATTGGCGAAAGTGAGCGAGTCCTTTTGTGTCACCTCTATATTGGCTATGCCAGCGGCTTTGGCGTATGCAAAATATTCATCGAGTCTGTTTTCTTCCATATATATGTTGCGCACAATGGCAAGTGCTTCTCGCGACTCGTCGGTATTTGGATGGCTTGATATTAGTTTCTTGAGTGTTGCCAGAGCTTGGTCGTTCTGATTGTTGTTATAATAAATCATGCCAGTCTTCATCAGCGATTGCCGTGTATATGACGAGCGGGGTTTATCCTTGATAAGTTTGTCGAAACTTGCTATTGCGGCACTATTGTCGCCACGCACCAAATATGTGTTGCCAATCTCAAACAATGCTTTGTCATATAGAAGCGAGGAAGGATATTTCTTTGTTATAAGGTCAAGGCTTTCAACTTTCTTGTTCACATTTCCTTGTGCCCCATAGCACATTCCCTGTTGGTATAAGGCGTAATCTGAGCCATGACTGGTATATTGCGAAGCCTGCTCATAACTGTTGATGGCTTGAGCATAGTTTCGTTTCATATAATAGCAATCGCCCATACGCATATATGCGTCACCTTTCATATCGGCTTGTGAGTCGCCGGCCTTGGCAACATAATTCTTGAACGAGCTTATGGCCGCATCATATTTTGTGCGCTGATAGCTAATATAGCCCAAATCATAATCGGCCTTGGCATATACGTCCAGTTGCGAAGCGTCTTTCATTCCCTTAAACTGTTTCATCTTGGCTTCCGCCGTCGTATAGTCACCTTGTTGATAAGCGGCCTCGGCATACCAAAAACAGGCTTCAGCCTTATCCTCACCCGACTGCTTGCTGTTCATTATCTTTTGGAAATACTCTTGTGACTTCTCGAAATTGCCTTTACGGAAGTTGTCAACACCTGTAGAGTAAAGCAATTGGTTATAAAGTTTCGAGAGGTCGTCACTCTTGTCGGTTTTCATATTCTCAAGTCGGGCAAATGCATTGTCATAATCATGAGATTTGACAAGCAGATATATTGCCATTTCCTCGGCTTCTGCACGTCGTTCGCTGTCTGGGTTTTTCTCCACGAACTCGTCGAGTTGTGCCACAGCTTCATTGAAAGGGTCAACACCTGGTATCATGCTCAACTTGGCATAATCAAACAATGACTCTTCGGCCACTTCCTTGTTCACACCTGCAGTATATGCCGAAAAATAGGCATTTCGGGCATATTTGTCTTCCTTCTTGACATTATAGCACGATGCCAAATAATAAGACGCATACTGTCCTATCTCATCATTTCCACCAGCAGCACGCTGCAAGTCGGCTATTGCACCATCATAATCTTCTGTTTTCATCTTGCTGACACCCATCTGGTAAAAAGCCTCACGCGACAACGACTTGCCTTTTGCGTTTTTCCTGTAAATATCGTAATACTCAAGCGCCTTAGCATAGTTCTGTTTCTGATACCATGCATCGGCAACGACCATTGCCACATCAGCCTTGCGCTTTGGGTCTGCATTTCTCAAGGCCTTGTCAGCGTCGGCAATGACTGCGTCATAGTTACCCAAACGATAATTGATTTGCATTATGTAAGAGGGGACAACTTTCCCATAGGCATCGGTGCCCAACAACTTGTTAAAGTTTTCGAGTGCCTCGTTGTCTTTCTTGGCAGCATAAAGAATGTGTGCATAATAGTATGTTGCGGGTTCATTGAACTTGCCTCGTTCCTGTGACAGTTCCTTGAAAAGCGACTCCGCCTTTTCCACCCTATCGGTTGAAAAATACGAGTATGCCATGTTGAACTTCATCTGATGCTGCTCTTCAACAGTCAAAGTGTTTTCGTCAGCATTCTCATAACGTGCAAGAGCGTCACGATACTTATGCTTATTAAAAAGCATATTGGCATATAGGAAATTGGCATGTTCGGCCCATGTGCTGCCTGGATTCTCGTTGACGAAAGCCACAATCTTTGCCTCGGCATCGGCAGTGCCGAGAAACATTGCGCTGACAGCTTGATAATATTGTGCATCAACAACCTTCTGCAACTTGCAGTCGCTAACCGACTTCAAATATTTGTCGAAAGACTCTATGGCTGCACCATATTCCTTATTGTTGAAAAACAACACACCCTCGTCGAAAAACGATTCTGGAGTTTGATATGGCAATGTTTTTTGTGCAGAAAGATTTGTCGTCATCAACGACAAGGCCAGAGATATACCTAAAAAAAGGTGTTTTGTCTTCATGGTATCAATATTTTTACAAAAATACGAAATATTATTATTTGACAGCCTTGATTGCACACTATTTTTCGCATTAGCACAAAAAAAACAGTTCCATTTTACATGATAAAGCATTAATTTGTTGCAGATTTTGAAAATTCATGGTTCGTTATTACCTATTGACGCTCCATTTATTTCAAGTTCAAACACTATTACTTTTTAACAAGTCAACTTATTTTTTATATCTTTGTGCTCAAAGAATCAGTTATGGGACACTTATCCACGTTCGACACAGAGTTATTTCTATTCCTAAACAGCCTTCATGTCGATTGGTTAGACGGCATAATGATAGTAATCACCCAGATGTGGGTTTGGTTTCCATTATACATTCTGCTCGTTTTTTGGGTTGTAAAGCAATATGGCAAGCGCTGTTGGATTGTATTTCTAACTTTAGGATTTGTAGTTTTATGTTCCGACCAATTGTCTGCACATGTCTGCAAACCATTTTTTGCTCGACTCAGGCCATGCTACAACACCGATTTGCAAGGTTTAGTCTATTTGCCCAAAGGTCTGGCTGGGGGGCATTATGGTTTCGTCTCGTCACATGCCGCCAACACCTTTGCCGTTGCAGCATTTCTTACAGCCATTCTGCGACGCTGGTACGGAGCTGCCGCTGGCACGATTATGTATCTTTGGGCTTTCATTTCAAGTTACAGCCGCATTTACATGGGTTTTCACTATCCTGGCGACATCATCTGCGGTGCACTTTTAGGTTTGTTCACTGGCTGGCTCATGTGGGCCGTTTTCAAAAGGTTAGAGAACAAACTTATTGCCAATAGTGTTTGACACTGACAAAAAAAACTTGACGGGTGAAAGTGATGATTTATGATAATCCAGGATTGTCATGATTTCGTCTTAACCATGACTACGGTTTCGACATAAACACCGCAACGCAAAGACAAAGACTCCTTGTTAAGTGCTATCTCAAGATAGCCATGTGTGCCAAAAAAAGCGACCGTGTCGTCCCGTTGCACATCATCATAGCATTCCTTTATGTCTGCATAATAATTGTTGAACTCTACAATACATTCGTGTCCATTTCTGAACTGTTCATAAAGTTCCTTGGTAATGTTCGTAATAGCATTGCCGTATGAATCGACATAAATAACAATGCCTTCGATGAACCCGTTGTTTGTCATTCTTGGCTGGAAAACTCCGCTGCCGTAAAGTTTCTGCTTGTACTCCCCGCCTATTTCATCCATCCTTGCACCATTGGCCAACATAACTGCAATCTTGGCGAACCTGTCACGAGCGCTGAAAGTATAGAAATTGGTATCTTGCTCCACTTCAACCACAACAGCCTCGTAGCTTTTGTTGCCCACAAGTATGGAGAGTATTCCGTTGTCAGAACAAACAAAATATTGTCCATCAAGTTTGACAACAAGATGCTGATGCAGCTCGTTCTCGACCGAATCAACCGCTATGATATGAACAGTCCCTTCAGGGAAAGTGGGATAAGTGTTTTTCACCAAAAAAGCAGGCTCGAAATGGTCGAAAGGCTTGACATTATGGCACACATCAACAATCACTGCATTTGGCATTTTCGAGAGTATGACCCCCTTTACTGCGGCTGCGTAATAGCCACTAATGCCCCAATCGCTTGTCAATGTGATAATTGCCATAACCTACAATATATTATATCTCTGATTATTTCCTTAACGACAATCTTTCTGCAAAGTTATGCTTTTTATTGTAGTATAGTATATTTTTTCTCATTTTTTTCAAGAAATGCAATCATACGCTTTTCTACGATATGCCAATCCATTGTTCAACATTGTGGACAACGATTTTCAGACGTTTTTCAAATGCCTCTTTGGTGGCAAAGCCAACATGTGGCAACAACAACGTATTTGGAGCCTTCAATAGTGGATTGTCCTTTCCGACAGGCGGTTCTTTTGAATACACATCAATTGCGGTTCCTGCTATGGTTCCATCTTTCAAGGCAGTAGCGAGGTCCGACTCGTTTACTATAGGACCGCGAGCCGTGTTAATAAGAATTGCCGTTTTTTTCATCATGCAGAGATCCTTGTAGGTGATAAAATCACAAGTTTCGCCATTAAGGGCTATATGCAATGTCACTATATCCGATTCTTTCAACAAAGTTTGCTTATCCACAAATGTAACCCCATCAATGTTTTTAGGTGTCCTGTTCCACATCAGCACATGGCAGCCGAAAGCATTTGCCATTGTGGCCACACGCTGTCCTATATTACCAGCGCCTATTACGCCTATTGTCTTGCCTGCGATCTCGTTGCCAGGCATAATTCCAGCATGTTCAGCTTCTCGCGTAATTCTGTCATTGTCAGTGATTTTTCTGTATAGACTTATCATCATTGCAAAAGCAAGTTCTGCTACAGCATTGGTAGAATAGCCTGCTGCATTCTTTACCACCAAGTCTCGACGCGAACACTCCTCCATATCAATATGGTCCAACCCTGTAAATGCTATTGAAAGCATTTTTAGATTAGGGCAAGCATCAAGAAAATCCTTACGCAACGGCATATTGCTTTCAACTACGACATCTGCTCCTGAAGCCCTTTTTACAAGTTCTTTGACATCAGGATTTTTATCGGGATATATCACCACTTCGTGAGAAGCGTCAACCAATGATTGCGTTGCTTTTTTTATGGCATCAACAGAGAGGCCCAAAGGCTCTAAAAATACGATTTTCATTATTTCAATATTTTGGGTTATTCTTATTTAATGAACTATTTTACCACCAACAGTCGATTATCGATTTGCGTAAAAAAAATCCACAGAGTTTCCTTACTAACATTCCGCACAGCACTTCATATTTCTCAAAAATCCATTACCAATTTCAGATTCACGTAACGAGGTGTAAGATAACTGTTTACAGCATAGCTAATTCCTGAGACATCCTTTATCCATGTATAAGACACGGTATTGTTTATGCCTAAAATATTGAACACCTCAAGACTTACATACATATTCTTGATGAAGCGGAACGGGTTTCGTTTCGAGAAATTCGTCCCTTCATTTATGAGTTGTTTGGTGAATCCAATGTCAACACGCCTATATGGTGGATAAGTGGTGAAAGGTTCGTAGAACTCAGAATCGTTGCGATTCACAGGCATTCCCGTGCCAAAAGTGAGAGTAAGATTGACTCTCCATGTAGGCATAAAAGGTATGTAATCTTGGAAGAACAACGAGAAACTAACGAGTTGGTTTGACGGGCGTGCGTGCCACCCCAAGAATACAGTGTCGGCAACCTGCGAATCACTATGGTTATAGAATGGCAGACGATTGTTGTCGGCATCCACAAGATAATAATCACCTGATATATCTTCGGCCGTACGCATCAACGAGAGGCTTGCCCAGCTGTCAACGCCTTTCACAAACTCTCCGTTGAGTTTTATGTCCAGGCCCGTTGCGTATCCTTTTGCCGATTGGTCAGCATAGTATCGTATCCTCACATTGTCAACATCGTATGGGACAACATGTGCCAAATACTTGAAATACACCTCAGAAGTCAGGATAAACGGCCTGTTCCATAGTCTGAACTTAAAATCGCTTCCCAACACCACCTGCCATGAGCGTTGAGCCTCAGCATTGGCCCTGTCAATCAAGGTTCCGTCACGCAAACGCAGCTCACGGTAAAAAGGTGGCTGAACGTAAGAGCCGCCAGAGAGGCGAAGGACAAGACTGTTCTTGTTAAGGTTTGGTTTATAGGCTATCCCACCTCTCGGACTGACATAAAACTTGCGACCATAGTTCCAATAGTTGGCACGAAGTCCACCAACAAGCACCAGTTCTGACCCGTCGCCAAATTCATGAGTCCACCTGTCCTGCACGAAAGCATCAAAATTATTTAGAGCCAGAGTATTATGCGAGCGGCTCAATGCATTAAGTCTTATTTCTGGAAGCACGTCGGGCATTAAGCCAGGACAATTAAAAGCTGTTGGCAAGCTGTAGCCGGCCGAATCTATCATCTCCCATTCGTCAATGGCGTCGTCAACACGTTGGTGTTGGTATCGCAAGCCGAACTTTAAGACATTGTTTTTCAATTCAACCCTTCCTAAGTATTGGAAGTTGAAGACCTGCGCATAGAAATCATTGCGGGCATGGTTCAGATAAGTACCAACGCTATGGTCGTCAATGACGTTTCCGCTGTCTTCCGAGCCAAGATTCATCTCAAGTTGACCAAGACGATATTCGCCTTTGGTATCGTATTTTTCAGTCTCGTAAGTAGAATAAGCCGAAGCTACAAATTTGAAATTGAGCATATCGGAAGGAGCAAAAGACAGTGTCAGGGCTCCCAGTCCTGTCGAGTAATTGTCGATTTCCTCGCCGTCAAAAAAAATCTTAAGCCTATATGCCAGATTTACGTATCCAAAAGACGTTTCGGCAGTTTGTGGCACAAGATTGTACTGGTTTCTTGAATAGTATCCAAGAAAAGAGAGTTCCCATTTCTTGTTGAAACGATAGTTGAACAAAGCTTGAACATCGGTAAAGTTAGGCCTATAAGAACCTTTGGTATTCATCATGCGCAGCACCAAGCCGGTGTTTTTATAGCGCGCGCCCAACAAATAGCTGAACTTGTCGTTTTTGCTACTGCCTTCAACATGTGCGTCGGCGCCAAGCATGCTTAATGTAAGCGAGCCTGCAAAAGCATGTGGTCGTTTATAGGTCACATCGAGAACAGATGACATTTTGTCGCCATACTCAGCCGAGAAGCCTCCTGCAGAGAACTCAATATTCGACACCAGATGCGAATTGACGAACGACAGACCTTCCTGCTGACCGGAGCCTACAAGGAAAGGCCTATAAACCTCCACGCCATTAACATAAACGAGATTTTCGTCAAAATTGCCACCACGCACCGTATATTGCGAACTGAGTTCGTTGTTTGACACAACACCAGGCAATGTTTTGACAAGATCTTCCACACCGCTGCTCATGGTCGGCAACAACGACACCTGCCGCGGGTCAAGACGCGTAAGGCTTGTGGACTCTGTGGCCCTATCTGATATAACGGCATCGGGCAAACTTATGCTGCTCTCTACAAGGTGTATGTCAAAGCGGCATCGAGAGCCTGGCGCAAGTCTAGCGCTCTTCTTTTCAACTGAATAACCGATGAATGTATATGTGAGTTCAAAAGTTGTGTCGGCAGGAACAGAGAGTTCGTATGCACCTTTGGCATTTGTGACACAGCCTTCCTTTTCGGATATTGTCACATTCACAAATTCCATTGGTATGCCTTGTGAGTCGGTAACCTTTCCATAAACAACAGCCCTGCCGCCATTCTTCTGCGCCACGGCAAAAGTAACGGCAAAGAGGTTAAACACCAAAAGCAGCCAATGTAAATGTCTCATGTGTTATTATCGCTTGAGGACAAAAGCCTATACTTTACTTCGCGGTTCGCACTATTTGCGAGCCTTATTACACCTAAACGCAGATGTCTCTTTTTTATTTTCCTAAAAGAAAATAACTGTCATGAGAACACGACAGTTATTTTATCTTACACTCAGGACGGGTATTACCAGCGGCTGAGATTACCATCTTTCGATGCGTCAACAATTGCTTGATAAACGCCTTTCTTGTTGATGGTACGCAGACCTGCTGCCGAAACTTTAAGAACTACCCATTCGTCCCACTCCGGAACATAGAACTTCTTTATTTTCAAATTAGGCTCAAAGGTTCTCTTGGTTCTCTTGTTTGAGTGAGAAACATTATTTCCGGTTATGGTCTTCTTTCCGGTGATTTGACAAACTTTTGACATAATCTTTTATTTATTAGTTACTTATTCCAAATTTTAAGTTCCAAATTTCAAGATCCCATCTCAAAATTTCACGAAACAGATTGCAAAGGTAATATTTTTTTTGATACGTCAAACTCTAATACCATAAAAAATCGTTGCAAAAATACATTTTTTTCTGAAACCAACCTTTTCCCGACCAAAAAAGTGTTCAAAGTCCAAATGTAATAACTCAAAATGTTTTATTTTTGCATACTACAATCATCTTATTCGCACAATATGAAAATCGAAGACCTTAAAGTGGCCACATTGGCTTACAGAATAAGCGACAATGCCCCCGACGGAGCCATAATTGAAAACTTTGACGAGACAGAGCCTCTAACCATGATGATGGGTGTAGGACACATGATGATGAGTTTTTATGAAGGAATCATAGGATTGGAAAGCGGCAGCTCCTTTGATTTTACCATAATGCCGTCAAAGGCTTTCGGAAATCACGATGACAGCCTTGTCGCAAATGTACCAACAGACCTCTTCTTGGACAACGGTGTTCTTCAAACTGGGCTTCTGACACCAGGAAGTCCTGTTGACATTCAGTCGGACGATGGACAAAGTTACAAGGGAACTGTAAAAAGTGTAAATGAAGACAACACTGTAACCATCGACTTCAACCATCCCCTATCTGGGCATACCCTTTATGTAAGCGGAAAAGTGCTTGACGTTCGCAACGCCACAGTAGAAGAAATGGACAAAGTGCTGAACGAAAGAATCAAGAAAGGCTCGTTCCGCTACCACGGCCAAAACTGCAATTGCAAGGATTGCCAAGAAAAGAGATACAAGAAACTATATTGACAAGTCATCCTTCCACTTAGCGCCATTTTCTTTCGCAAACCAGCAAGACAAAAAAAGCAAAATACATCAATTGACATCATAACCGAAAATGCAATACAAACCTTATTCAATCCGCACGATAGCCCAAGCGGTAAATGGTGCAGTTGCGGGCTGCACCGAAGACAGAAACATTAACGAGATACTTATTGACAGCCGGCAACTGATCGAGCCTGAACAAACATTGTTTTTTGCCTTGAGAAGCCAACGCAACGACGGTCATAAATATATAGAAGCTTTATATAAAAAAGGGGTAAGAGCCTTTGTCGTAAGCGTCAAGCCCGACATAGGCAAGATGCCAGAAGCTTCTTTCATTCTTGTGACCAACACATTGGAGGCTCTTCAGAGTTTAGCAGTTTTCCACCGTTCACAGTTCGACATGCCTGTAATTGGCATAACAGGCAGCAACGGCAAGACTGTTGTGAAAGAATGGCTTTTTCAAGTTCTTGGACAAGATTTCTCGATAGTGAGAAGTCCCAAAAGCTATAATTCACAAATAGGCGTACCTCTCTCGATTTGGCAAATCAATGCAAACAACACTCTTTCCATAATCGAAGCGGGCATTTCTCGCCCTGGCGAAATGCAGAGACTTAGTGAGATAATAAAGCCCACAATAGGCATCTTCACCAATATAGGAGAAGCCCACGAAGAAAACTTCATAAACAGGGCACAAAAAGCTGGCGAAAAACTCAATCTTTTTGCTAATGCCGACATTTTAATTTACTGCATGGACCATAGCGACATACAGCAAGTAATACTTCGTTCCGGAATAGCAGGCAAAGTCAAACTGTTTTCATGGAGCCGCAAGTTCAAGGAGGCAACACTATTTATTGAATCGGCAACAAAAAAAGACAAGTCAACGGAGATAGACTGCGTTTATGAAGGAAGAAAAATACAAGTTGAGATACCATTTACCGACGATGCTTCAACAGAAAATGCGATACACACTCTTGCTACGGCACTACTCCTAAAACTGCCAGACGAAAAAATCCGGCAAAACCTTTCTCAACTAACCCCTATAGCCATGAGGCTTGAGTTGAAAGCAGGAATCAACAACTGCACCATCATCAACGACTACTACAACTCCGACATCAACTCACTCGGCATTGCCCTTGACGTGATGAACCAGCAAAGCCAACACAATAACAAGACAATAATACTATCCGACATACTACAAAGTGGTCTTAGCGATGATGAGTTATACGGCAAGGTTGCCTATATGCTTGAATGCAAAAATGTCAATTCTCTGATAGGCATAGGCAAATCCATATCAGAACAAGCGTCGAAATTCAAATTGCATAGTACTTTCTACGACAACGTTGACGACTTTTTGGAGCGGCACGCAATTGGCGACTTCAGGAACCAAACGATACTTTTGAAAGGCGCAAGACAGTTCGAGTTTGAACGCATAAGCAAAGAGCTGCAGGAGAAAGTACACGAGACGATTTTGGAAATCAATTTCAGCAATCTGGTCAACAATCTGAACTATTATAGGTCGAAGATAAATCCAGAGACGAAACTAATGGCCATGGTCAAGGCTTTCAGCTATGGTAGCGGCAACCTTGAGGTGTCAAACATTTTGCAGTTCTATAATGTTGACTATGTCACTGTAGCCTTTGCCGACGAGGGTGTGGAGTTGCGTCGAGGCGGCATCAATCTCCCCATTATGGTAATGAGCCCTGAAGCTAACAGTTACGACAATATAGTAAAGTACAACTTGGAGCCCGAAGTATTCAGTTTCCGCAACCTTGCCATGATAGAGAATGCCGTAGCAGCATCAGGCAAGCCAACACCCATAGGCATACACATAAAGCTTGACACGGGAATGCATCGGCTGGGTTTTGCCGAGGCCGACATACCCGAACTCATACGTCGAATAAACGCCAATCCTCTTCTTCGCGTCAAAAGCACATTCTCTCATTTGGCAACAGCCGACAATGCTGACGAAAGTTCCTTCACAATGAGCCAAATAAACATTTTTGAACGTGTCAGCGATATGATTGTCAAAGCATTCCCTTATAAGATATTACGCCACATACTCAACACCGCTGGCATAACGCGCTACACCAAATACCAATTCGACATGGTGCGTTTGGGAATAGGTCTCTATGGCGTCCCGGTATGCCCTGAAGACGCACCTCATCTTAAAGCCGTTGCGGCATTACGCACCACAATAAGCCAGATAAAAAACATACCTGAAGGCGACAGCATCGGCTACAACCGCCATGGACATGCTACACACGATCTACGAATAGGCATAATACCAATAGGCTACGCTGATGGCATACCAAGACTGTTAGGCAATGGCAACGGCATTTTCCACATCAACGAACAACCCGTCAAAATCATAGGAGACGTCTGTATGGACATGTGTATGCTCGACCTCACCGACATAGTCGCAAACGAGGGTGACGTTGTCACCATCTTCGATGACCAATACAGTGTCAGCGAGCTTGCCAAATGCTGCAACACGATACCATACGAACTGATGACTCGCGTTTCACAAAGAGTCAAAAGGGTGTATTTTCAAGAATGACAGAAGTCAGGAAAAAACATCGGGGTCGAACATGTTCGACCCCGATGTTTTTTTTAAAGGCATACATACATCTTATTTCGAAGACGGCAATTTGGTGAACTCACCTTCCAGCTTGCCATTGGTGACGGTGGACTGAATATTGTTGAAAGCATAAACTGACACATAGACAGTCTCTCCTATCACTCCATGATAGTCGATAACACCGTCGTTCAAAGTGCCAGTACCGCTCAACATTGCGCGAATCTTCACGTCAATGTTTGAGACCTTTGTATTAAGTTCCACCTCAGTTTCCTCAAAAGTGATATTGTTACCGTTGACTGCGGCATTAATATTATACTCGGTACCGTCTATCAGCATTGTGACAACAACCGCGTCATCAGTCTCGCCTGGGTTTATCACAAACCCACCACCAGGCAAATCATAATCAATATCCTGGTTCATAGGCGGCACAGATAGCGATATATGCCCTGTCATCTTTAGGTTTTCGTTTGAATAGGCACCTATAAAAGGATTGTCTTCAGGCTCAGGCAATGTTGTCACCAAAACGTTTATCGAGGCCGAAGCCATCTCTCCAGCGGCATCAGTAACAGTAGCAGTGATGGTGATTGCACCTGGTTGGGCGAATGTCTTATCCCATGCGATTTCCGATATAGAAGCTTCGCCTTCTGGATTATTATAAACATTGTAAATGCCATTATCGTTTGAATACTTCACATCGACTTTCTTAATCAAAGGAGCCTGCGGATTGCCGTCTGTCACAACCGAAACTCCAAATTTATAAGGAGTCTGTGTATATAAAGGAGTACCATCACCTACATACACTCCGCTTGACAAAAAACTAATGACTGGTTTGTAGACTTCGGGAATCGTATCCGGATATGGATTAGCCTCAAGCACAGTGACGGTCATCGTGGTCATTGCCGTTGCGCCATTGTCGTCATAGGCGGTAGCCATAAGATTCACCTTGCCAGGAGCATCAAACTTTTTAACCCATGAGTTGCTGGGGCTGTCTTCAGCAGGACTATAAGTAAACACCTTATCTGGATCGTTGTTGGAATAGGAAACCACTATCATGTTGATTCCCTTGCCCGTTAACATGTCAGAGACGGCCTCCACTCCAAAAATGGCATCCTCACCAACATGCAACTCAGTCGTCGAGTTGGTGTAATCACCTGTCGTAATGAACATTACAGTAGGAGCCTTGTCTTTTTTGCAGCCGGTGAAAGCCACAAAAGCAACACATAACAATGCTAAAACAATCTTTTTCATATTTCAATTTATTGTGCAGCCTGTTTAACAAAATGAGTGGTGCCAATGATTCCATTGGTGATATTACCAGTAAGCGCTGCTCCACCATACGTAATGTTTCCGTTGCCAGTGAATGTTCCGGTATAGATCAATTCAGTGAGACTGGACGATTCGTTCAAGTTGCCAACGCCACAAACTTTCAATGTTAGGTTAAGATCTGTGTTGTCAATTTTCTTCAATTGCACAGTGGTTTCCTCAAAATCTACTACCTTATCGGTGCAAGTACCTTTCATTTCATATTCTTTATTCTCGCCATCCTGGCTGAATTTCATATAACCAAGCACCTCATTACTCTTGTCTCCAGCCTTTATTTTCAAAGAAACGCCCTGCAACGGGAAAGATATATCTTGCTCTCCCATAGAAAGGATGTTAATCTTACCGCTGACTTCCATTTTGTCAGCAACATAGTTTCCAACGAACTTCTCATTGATTTTCTCCTTGTTGCACGATGCAAACAAGGCAAGTACACACACTAGTGCCAAAAATGTTTTTTTCATA
>JAZLGA010000065.1:0-12622 GCA_045616045.1 Bacteroidales bacterium
TGAATTGATACTGAATAAGTTAAACAACAGACCGAGAAAAAGACTCGGCTTCTTGACACCAATTGAATATTTTATCACTAAATTTGCACCCGATATTAAACTGAACTTTAACAAAGTTGCATTTGTGACTTGAATCCTGCAATTAAAATACCGCCCAACCAACATCGACATCGAATATTGCGAACAAGTCGAAAAAATAGGCAAAGACTCCGACATCATCCAGTTCAAGAAGATTCCGGATGTCGAAAGGGTAGTTTGCATGAAGCATTACGGCCTATACGAAAGGCTTTACAAAGTTACGTTGAGTTTTTCAAATATATTGAACGCACGGCTAAAAAGTCATCGATGCGTCACGCGCCAATTATATCGAAGGCGTTTGGAACCAGGAAGACCCCGAAAAAAATGGCTTACCATGATTCTGGCACCCGTTGAGAAGACGTAAAATTCGTTAGAGAGGTTGCCTGATGTCAAATTTGTCAAACCTGATGCAAGTTATCTTTTGTGGTTGGACTTTTCAACTTGCTCCAGTGACGATGACCCATGGGAGCGTCTTGTCAAAAAAAATGCATCTCGAATTGAACTGCGGTCGTGAGTTTGGAATGGAAGGAAAATGTCACTATCGCATCAATTTGGCATATCCACGAACCATAGTCGTCAAGGCTATGCAAAACCTAAAAGAGGCTTTCTGTACGAAATGAGTCGAGTTAAGCGTCAAATAGTTTACTGGTCAATTATGATTGTACGTTAACGTCTTTCCTTGTCTTCCAAACGTATTTCAGTTCCGTTTGACAGAATGTATATGGCTTTTTGCTTGTTTTCTGTACCAAAATATTTTGCCTGTTTGAGAGAATCTTCTGGAAAGATGCGAACACTATCGAAGTAATAGTTTCCTGATATAGTGTCCAACCAACCTCCTATATACCCTTCGTGAACTTTTGCATGTTCGACAACAAAATCCAAGTCGGTACGGTCGTGGCAGCCTTGGGTGGCGTAATATGCTACTGCTATGCCTTCATTGGGCATCTTCCAAGTGTTTATGTTTAAAGTAAAACCTTCGGGTTGGCTGTTGCCCAAGGCCCAAATGCTGTCCGATAAAGTGGTGTGTTTTTCAGTAACATAATCTTGGTGGTTTACATGTTGTGTTGTCCCGCATGCAGCCAGTGCAAGCAAAAGGAGCAAAATAAAGCTGTGTCTTGTCTTTGATGTTATAAGCATAGTGTTATAAAACCATTTATCTGTTTGCCTCTTTTATCATCTTTCTTAACGAGGAATTCAAGCTCTTGTTGTTCAACAATTCCTCCAAACCAAATCTCATGCGGTAACGCCACTTGTTTTGTGCGTTGGAAGGGTCATTGATGAAGTCGTCAGCAGGGTCGGGGCTTTGCATTGAGATGTCGGTGTCAAGGAAGTCTTGGACTGGTAAAATAACAAGGGCGGCATTAGATTTCAGTGCTTCGCTTACTATTTTTGAAATCTTTTGGTCGGAGTCACTTTCATATCCTTTACAGCCATTACCCAACCATCCGCGCAATGTGGGCATGTCATGTGTGCCAGTCGTGTAAACACTGCAATAGGCGGCTTCCTCAGGTTCGACGGTGTCTTTTCCCAATGTTTTGGGCATACGCTGCACCTCAAGGCTAAGAATGCCTAGTTGTCGCATTACTTCTCCGACACCATCGGGAATCATGCCAAGGTCTTCGCCACATGCAGTCATGGAACTTGAATTTAGCAGTGCTGGTAGTTTGCGCAAGGCTTCGTCTTTCCAGAAACAGGTGTGCCTATGGTAAAAAAAGTCATCGTACAGACGGTTTATGGCTTCCTTTTGTCCTCCGTCCAATTCTTCATATATTTTTGTCTTTTGCAAGGCTATGCGGGGATGATATCTGTTCTTAATGAATGGGTCAACAACAAAAAGTGTTTCCGGGCTTTTTTTTGACACATGTTTGCCTTTGTCAAAATGAAAACCATATTGTTCAATCTCTTTCTCAGACAATGGCAGGGCAGGACGGAAGTGGCCCATAAGTCCAGACTTTTCACAAAGAGGCACTTCCCATATTCTAAAAAATCCAAGGATATGGTCGATGCGGTAGGCATCGAAGTGTCTTGACATGTTTTTTAGTCGTTTTTGCCACCAACTATAGTTGTCTTTACTCATGACATCCCAGCGATATGTTGGGAATCCCCAAACTTGTCCGTCGCATGAAAAGGCGTCGGGAGGCGCGCCTGCCGACATGGTGCTGTCAAACAAATAAGGCAGGGACCATGCTTCGGCACTATATGGACTGACACCTATAGCGATGTCGCCCTTTATGGCAATCCCTTTTGAATGGGCATATACAATGGCTTCATCCATCTGGGATCTGGCATGATATTGCAAAAAATAATGTATTCCTGTCTCCGACTTGTTGTCGCTTAGGAATTTTTTGATTTTCTTTTTGTCATAAACGGCATATTCGCCCCATTTGCTGAAATCTGGGGTGTTATACCTGTCGCGAAGAGTGCAGAATGCAACATAACTGTCGAGCCAGTCTTTGTTTTGGTCTATAAAATTAATGTATTCAAGGGTGTTTTCGATTATTTCGTGGTTCTTGGAATAGGCATTTTCAAAATATTGCCACTTCAGACGCAAGACTTCCGGATAGTCAACTGTTCCCATGTCATTGAGTTTTTTGCGCTGAGCAGATATGGTTTTGCTATTTATAAGGCCTAATTTGGTTATGTCAAGGTAGATTGGGTTTATTGCAAATGCAGATATGGCGTTGTAAGGGTAGGAGTCGCCCCAATTTCTCCATGCGGTGGTGTCATTGACAGGCAATAGTTGAATGATTTTAAAGCAGCACTCGCAGCACCAGTCGGCAAGTGGTTTTAGATCGCTTATTTCGCCTATGCCGAAACTTCCCGCACTTCGTAGGCTGAACAACGGAACAGCCAAGCCTGCCACTTTCCATCGTCCCGATTCGGCGTTATGTCTTTCACTACAATGGCTAATTGCCTTAAAGAGCTTGCTTTGGCTGAGTATGCATGTGAATTGGTCGTGTCGAAAACCATCATGATATTCGCTTGCTTTGTCGCTTGCTTTTCTGTTTGGCCCGAATTCCCAACGTATGTATCCATTGTCGTTTACAAAATATTTGTATTCCAAGTCAGGTCCCACATCTATTTCAACGCTCCAAGTGTCAGAATCAACATAATGCATTGCAACAGCCTTGCCGACATCCCAACAGCCAGTTTGCTCCTGATTGCCAGCAAGATAAAGATTTTCGCCCCAACGGCTTGAATAGGTGAGTGAAAAAGTGGTTTTCATAGGAATAATCCAAGATTGTTTAATTGCAAATCTAAAAAGAAAGTTCAAAGGTACAAAATCGGATTATACTTTCTGTATTTTTGGAACATAAATTGCATTGTTTTCTTTATAGTGAAAAATAATGTAACTTTGTGTAAAATATGGCATAATCAATGCGAAGACATATATTGCTTTTAATCAGTATATTAATAACATTCATACCGGTGTTTTCACAGCAAAAGGGGGCTATAAGTGGCGTTGTGCGTGATGCAAATACAGGTGAGACACTCGTAGGAGTTACCATTTATGTTGTTGAAAAGGGAACCGGTACAACTTCCAACGAGCATGGCCGATACGAAATGTCTTTGCCTGTTGGAGACTATACCCTGCAATATTCATATATTGGCTATGAATTGGAAAGGAAAACGATAACAGTGTCTGCCAAGCCGCAAAAAATCAATGCGAATTTGAACCCTTCTGTCGAAACACTTGGCGAAGTGGTGGTATCGGGGCGCCGTCCTGACCGCAATGTGTCGGAAATGGCGATGAGTGTTCAGACTCTTGATATGATAACAATGAAGAAAATACCTGCTTTCATGGGCGAGGTGGATGTTATAAAGTCAATACAACTGCTACCAGGTGTGCAGGCTGCATCAGAGGGCTCTTCTGGATTCAGTGTGAGAGGAGGTGCAACTGACCAAAACCTGATTACTCTTGACAACGCACCCATTTATAATGCTTCTCATTTCTTGGGGTTCTTCTCTGTGTTCAACAACGATGTGGTCAAAGAAGCCACATTATACAAAGGTGACATGCCTGCTTACTACGGTGGCCGTCTGTCGTCGGTGCTCGATGTGCAAGTAAAAGATGAGATGCCGAAGAAATTCTCAGGCAGAGGTGGGATAGGCATAGTTTCTACTCGACTTATGCTGGAAACGCCTGCTTTTAATCATAACACCTCATTTATGGTGGCGGGTCGTACCACATACGCTGCGCTTCTCATACCATTTTTGGGCGAAAAACTGAAAGGCTCGAACATAAACTTCTATGACCTCAATGCCAAGATAACACAGAAGATAGACAACAATAACCATCTTTATTTCTCGGCATATCACGGTCACGACGCTTTTAAGGTTGGAGGATTGGTAGGGTTGGGGTACGGCAACAGTAGTGGCACATTGCGGTGGAACCATATTTTCAACGACCGTCTGACATCAAACCTGACACTCTTGGGGTCGCGCTACAGTTATAACATTGATATGATGATGGATCCGTACGACTTCACCATAAAAGCAGGAAATTATGAAGTCGAACTCTCGTATGATTTCACAATGCTTTGGAACGAGAAACACACTTCCCGATTTGGCCTCAATACAGGTTTCTTGTCCTTCCGGCAAGGTGAACTTGACGATAGAGGAGGAGCCTTGGCTCAATATATGTCGATTGACCCTGACGCAAAAGTCACACGCAAAGGGTTGTCGTATGCATTATATTTCCAACACGACTATGAAATATCACCGTCCATATCTGTAAAGGCTGGCTTGCGCTTGTCGATGTTCCAAAACATTGGCGCCGAAGACTTCTATACTTTTGACGAAAATTTTGACGTTGTCGATACGATTCACTATGGCAAGGGCAAAATCTTCAATACAGAGATTCATCCTGAACCCCGTGTGGCGGCAATGTACCGCTTTGACGAAAAATCATCGATAAAAGCATCATATTCAAGGACAGTCCAATATGCCCAAGTGTCGTCAACCTCAACAGGAGGACTCCCGTTTGATGTGTGGTTCCCGATTAGCCCAAACATAAAACCACAGAAATGTGACCAGTTTGCAATAGGATATTTCAGAAATTTCCTCAATGACGATATCGAGACTTCAATTGAAGTGTATTATAAGAATTTCAAAAATGTCATTGATTTCAAGGATAATGCAATGACATACGGCAATGTGCTCATCGACGGAGAGTTGCGTTGTGGCAAAGGACGCTCGTTCGGTGTCGAACTTCTTGTAAGAAAGAACTTTGGAAAACTGACGGGGTGGGTGTCATACACATACTCACGCACTCTGAGGACCATCCCAGACATAAATTTTGGCAAAGAATACAGGTCGCCATACGACAGACCTCACAATGTTGTTATAGTATTGAGTTACGACGTGTTGCCTCGTTTGAACCTAAGTGCCAACTGGGTTTACAACACAGGCCAACCCGTTACTTATCCTTACGGACAATACACCATCAGCAATGTCACTTACGCCATTTACAATGGCAGCCGCAACGCAAGCCGCTATCCGGCATATCATCGTCTGGACCTGTCAGCAACATGGCAATTTGCCAAACGCAAGTGGAAAAAGTGGGACAGCGAGATAAATGTGTCGGTTTACAACGCATACGCTCATCACAACACATGGGCTGTGACCTTTGCCACCGACGATGAAGGCAAAATGAAGACTGAAAAGATGTATTTGTTCTCAGTGGTTCCGTCAATATCATACAACTTTAAATTCTAAGGCTATGAAAAAAATCAAACTCTTGCTTATATTGTTTGTCATAGCACTGTTGCAGGCATGCCGCGAAGACATCGAAATCGATATTGAAGAAGGCCAGCCAATGATTGGCGTCGAGGCAAGGTTTACTGATGAAATGAAACAACATGAGGTAATCCTGTCATATACAGCCGATTTTTACAATAGTGACGAGATACCTATGATTTCTGGAGCAAAGGTGTGCATTACCGATGGCGTTGACAGCATATTTTTCACCGAAGATGCTTATAAAAAAGGACATTATCTTTCGCCAGTAACGGCTGGAAAACGCAACACAAGCTACACTTTGTTGGTAGATGTCCCTGATGCTGGTCATGACGATGGTTTCCAGCATTTATATGCCGAGAGTTATCTTGGCGACAATGTTCAGGTCATCGACTCGCTAATAATGAAACCATACGATCTTTTCAGTTTCTCTAAAGACACCATTCTGGCTGTTTATCCTTATTTTCAAAGTCTTGATGACGAGTCGGTAACTTATTTCCTGATGATTTCCAAGAATGACACTTTGGTTTCAGACACTCTGTCAGACATAAGTATTATTCCAATGGCAGGATTTGCAGGCTATTATATTAATGGTGAGGAATTTTTGAGCAAAAATATCGAAATTTCAGTAGCTATGTTCAAGAAAAGCGAAATTCGTATTGGCGACGTCGTCAAGATCTGGTTCTACAATGTTCCTTTTGAATACATGTCTTATGCCTACAGTCTGAGATTGGCAATGGGAAACAACCCAATGCTTGGCTCGCCCGCAAATGTGAGAACAAACATCAAACCCGAAGGAAAAGCAGTCGGATGGTTTTATGCAGCCTCGCTAATCACCAAATCCATTGAATGGCAAGGCCAGGATTTCACAGTTTCTAGATAGCATGAGTATCTGGTTCGATATTAGTTATTGATTTTTTTTGGGATTTCCATATTCCAAAATAATATATATTATGTTAAATAGATAATTCCGAATCACCCATGCCTCAAAATTCTTGAGTAGAATCACTGTATAAACAATTTAATTTGACTTTCATCAAGAAATGAATATATTTGCATAAATTTTATAATAATGTCAAAGACTATTGTCAACATAATTGACCAAGCCAACCCTATTCCGGCATTCTTATTCATAAAGGAACAATACGAAAATGGGGATTGTTTGTTGTTCATCTCTACCGAAGAAGAATCCAGCTGCATTGAACTCATTGCAAGGCAGATTGGAATAGCTGAAAAATTCGTTAAGAGAATCATCGTTCAACGCTATAAGAACAATTTTCTGTATGAGCGGATTTGCAGGACGATAAAAAACAAACTTGACACGAATACCAAATATCATCTCAATCTGGCTGGTGGAAACCGTTACATGACATTATCGGTACAGCATGTGTTTGAAGGGTTCAATACTTTGTTCTTTTATACACAAACACGCGAAAATCAAATAGTTAAGACCATATTTGATGATAGTATATATGATGACGATGATGAAATTTTTCACATAAAGCACCGTATGTCGCTAAAAGAGTATTTTGGTCTTTATTCGTTGCATAACGATATAGACACGCGGCGTAAAATGGTCAGGGACAAGGAATTCTCAAAACACTTGTTCGTAATGTTTTCTCAAGGATTTCTTGGGTCGTCTGAATATGATGTGATGGAAAAATTGCGCGAGAATTACAGGAATTGGAGTTTTTTGGACATTTCAGAAGCCGAGAATCCTCAAAAACGAAACATGACACCAATACCAAATCTGAGTAAGTTTTTGTCTTATATTGGCTTTGTACCGGATCAAGAAGGCTATCTGCAAGGCTATGAGATGGAATATCTAACTGGTGGCTGGTTTGAGGAGTTTGTTTATTCAATGGTTAAGGAAGCCCTAAACCCTGAAGACATTGCTATGGGTGTGCACATATCAAACGGCCAGACAAAGCACGATAACGAGTTGGATGTTTGCTTCATCAAGTCAAACAAGTTGTTTGTGATAGAATGCAAGACTGGAGTATCGAGCAAGAGTCTTTTCAATGAGATTGTATATAAGGTTTGCGCTTTGAAGGAGGTTTTGTTGGGAACTTGCAATTCATACATCTTTTCTCTCAAGAAAGACAACAAAGGTGACTGGAAGAAGACTGCAAAATATATGGGCATAACTTTCTGTGACTGGTTTGATATGACAACGCCGGAAAAAATGGGCAGTGTATTGAAGGAAATGAATAGGATTGCAGAAAAATGAGCCACTACCCTTTATTTGCCCAACATAAGCATGTCTAAAACGGTAATGGCTGCCAATGCTTCAACGATGACAACTGCTCGAGGCACTGCACACACATCATATCGACCATTCAACATGAAAGTCGTCTCTTCACCTGTGTCATTAATGGTTGTCTGAGGTTTCCGTATTGAAGGGATCGGCTTGAAACCAACATTAAAAGTTATGTCTAATCCGTTCGTTATTCCGCCTTGTATGCCACCTGAATAGTTTGTTGATGTGCTTATCTTGTCGCCATTGGCAACAAATGGATCGTTGCATTCAGAGCCTTTTTTGCCTGCCAAGGCAAAACCGCCTCCGTATTCGAATGCTTTCACCGAAGGGATGCAAAACATCGCATAAGCAAGGCGTGCCTGCATCTTGTCGAACATGGGTTCGCCAAGTCCTGCAGGTATATTGTGCATACAACAGCCTACGACACCACCCAAAGTGTCGCCTTCGTTTTGGGCAGCCTCTATTTCCTTGAGCATTTTGGAACTGTTTCCGGCATCTGGGCAACAGACTGTTGACTCAGCTATTGTTTTGCTGTCGTACAGACATGTTGGCTCCTCAACTTTTACGCTTCCTATCTGTTTTGTATAGGCCTGTATTACGATGTTTTCCTTGTCAAGTACTTGTTTTGCGATGGCTCCAGCCACGACAATAGGCAAAGTGGTTCTTGCTGACGACCGTCCCCCTCCTCTATCGTCACGTATTCCATATTTGGCTTGATAGGTGTAATCGGCGTGTGACGGCCTGAAAATATGTTTCAAAGCCTCATAACTTTGGCTTTGGGCGTCTTTGTTTTCTACCATGAACGCAATAGGTGTTCCAAGCGTCTTTCCTTCGACAATTCCTGAGAGAAACTTGACAACATCAGGTTCACTGCGTTGTGACGAAAACAATGTGCTTGACGTTGCCCGTCGCTTCAGTTCCGATACGATGCGTCCCATGTCAATGGACATGTTTGACGGACACCCTTCTATTATGCCGCCTATTGCGACACCATGCGATTCACCAAAGGTAGTAAGTCTGAATTGTTGTCCTATGCTGTTCATCGTTTATAAAAAAAAGAAAGTCCCCCTTTGCGGGGGACATTTCTATTGGCTTTTAAATGCTTAGTCAATAAGTATTTTAAGTTTTGCCTCAAGAACTTTCAGGTCATTCTTGGCACGGTTTATTTTCTTTTCGTATTCGGCTTTGAGCAATTCGGATTGTTTGCTGTTAGCGAAGAATCCGATATTGTTTTCAAGGGTTGAAATCTCATCGCGTAGTTTTTGTATGCGTGACGACAAAGTGTTGCGTTCGCGACGTATTTTGTCGTGCGATTCCGGGTTGTCTTTAAGTCCAGCCACCATTTCTCGATATTCGTTTGTTGAGACTTCATTCTCGTTGATTTGCATCTTGTCGAAAAGGGCGTCAACAATCTTTTTATACTCTGAATTGATGCTGTCTTTGACTTTGTTTGGCACATGGCCTATCTCAAACCAACGGCGTTGGAAAGCCTTGATTGCCTCAATGTTTTCTGTGCGGTTGGCTTTTGTCTCAAACGCTTTCATTTCTACAATGAGTTCTTGTTTGGCCTTCAAGTTGTTTTCTTCTTCGCCTTTTATTCCAGAAAAACGTTCTGATTTGCGAGTGAAGAAAGTGTCGCATGCTGCACGGAAGCGCTTCCACACTTTTTCAGAGCGCTTCTTGGGAACGGGACCTATGGTCTTCCATTCTTCTTGTAATTTCTTTAGTTGTTCGGTGGCCTTTTTCCATTCTGTTGACTCCTGCAGCGACTCCGCTTCGACACAAAGTTGAACTTTGCGGTTGAAGTTCTCGGTTTGTTGCTCCTTAAGCGCATCAAAGAAGGTTTTTTTCTTTGTAAAGAAATTGTCCATCGATTGCTTGAAGCGAACCCAAAGTTCTTCGTTTTGTTTTGGCGAAGCTGTACCCACCGATTTCCAAACATTTAGCAATTCTGACAATTCATCAGATTTCTTTTGCCAAGCGTTGACACTGTTGAGTTCTTCTGCAACAATTTCTTCAGCTTTTTCGCAGAGTGCAGTCTTGGTGGTGAAGTTTTGTGCCTGGTCTTCTTGAAGTTTCGAGTAGTATTCGCGACGAAGTTTGTTTATTTTGTCAGTAGCCGACTTGAAACGGTTCCACAGTTCTTCTTTCTTGTCTTGTGGAACGGGACCGGTCTCTTTCCATTCTTCATGATATTTCTGCAAGGCCTTGAATGACTTGGTCAGAGACTTCTCGGTCAGAAGCTCTTCGACTTTTTCGCAGAGGGCGAGTTTGGCTTCCAGATTCTTCCTCATGTCAAGGTCACGCAATTCACGGCTGATCTTGATTTTGTCAAACAATTTGTCGGTAAGGAAATGATAACTGTTCCACAGGTCTTTGTTGTCGGCTGACGGGACTGCCCCAATCTCATTCCATTGGTTGCGTATCGAGTTGAATTCATCATAAATCTTCTTGAGTGACTCTTCAGAATCAACAAGTTCGCGAAGGTTGTCAAGCAGGCCTTTTTTCTTTTCAAGATTCTCCACTTTTTGGTTTTCGAGCATTTCGTTCATCTTTGCCTTGTTTTCCTTGTATATGGCAAAGGCATTGTCATATCGCTCTTCAAGCGGGTCTTTTGTCGCTTCAACCGCGGCTTGTTCTTCATCAACAATCTGGTCGTGAAGATTCTTTTCAACGCTATTGTCTTGTTCTTCTTTTTTGAGTTGGTTGTAACGGACATTAATGCTGATAACTCTGTCTTTAATTTTGTTTATGTCGGAATCTTTGACAATCTCCTCCAACATCTCAACAAGTTGTTCCTTGCTCAGGTCGGCAAGTGAAGGCATCGTTGTCGCGATGTCGGCTTCTTCGCCCTCATTTTCTGTGCCTATCGAATCTACTTCAGGCAACTGTTCGTCATCGACAACAAGTGCTGTCTCCCATATTGCAGTATGTGACTCGGTACGCAGTTTGCCAGGAAGAATGTCAGGCTGGATGAGTTTCAAAATCTTCTTCTTGTCATTCCCGCCAATAATTCTTTTCATGTTTTTTGCAGTGTTTTCATTCTCTGTTCCGTTACCGGAATTTTGATTAAGTTGATTATTTATTTCCATAAACTCAATTTTTACAGTCGTGATGTAGTAAAACAAGACAACTTAGGTTCATTTTTTCACCGCAAATTTATAAAAAAATTATTTCAACCGTATGTTTTTAGGCCAAATATTTGTTTTTTTTGCGTTTTTGAAAGATTTAAAAACACCAGTCTCGTTTTTTTTTGGCGGCAACTTCGTTTTTGTTAATTTTGCAGTCTGATGAAAATTAAAATGAACAATACACTTGACACTTTAAAAAAACTTGCAGAAAGCATTGGCCGTGAAGTCATCGGCTTTTCTCCCATTGCCGAATCAGGTTCTTCAAGAAAATACTATCGCATCACCACTTCAAACGGGTCGTTGATAGGCACTTGCAGCGAAAACATTTCAGAAAACGAGGCTTTTTTCAGTCTCACAAATGTGTTCGCCTCGCATTCCTTCAATACGCCTCGTGTCTTGGCCATAAGTGGCGACAAGACATGCTATTTGCAGACCGATTATGGTGACGACACATTGTTTGACCATGTCCAACAAGCACTTGAGGTCGGTGGGTATAACGACAGCCTTGTCGCTTTGTTCAAACAAGCCCTCTCCCATTTGGTGTCCTTTCAGTTGGCAGACGGCATTGACTTTGGAGCATGCTATCCTGCGGCTTCTTTCGATCGCTCCGCAATTGTAAGCGACCTTAACTATTTCAAATATTATTTCGTCAAGACACATCCTGAGATTTGTTTCAACGAAACTAGTCTTGACGCTGACTTTGAACGCTTTGCCGATATTGTTGCAGCTTCACCTTGTCATGGCTTCATGTATCGCGACTTCCAGTCAAGAAACATAATGATACACAATAACGAGACTTTTTTCATAGACTATCAAGGTGGCCGCCGCGGACCGCTGCAATATGATGTGGTGTCGCTGTTGTATCAGGTAAAAGCCATGATGCCCGACACCACCAGACATGTCTTGCTGGATTATTACAAAAATGAATTGGGCAGAGTGTTTCCGCAAGGGGTGGAGAACTTTGACCACTTCTACCCTGCCTTTGTGTATCTGAGGCTTATGCAGGTGCTTGGAGCTTACGGATTCAGGGGGCTGATACAGAAAAAAAGACATTTTGTGGAAAGCATCCCATACGCCATCAGCGAAATTATTAGACACAATGACAAGTATCCTCTTGGTGACATGCCCGAATTGAATAATGTCATCACACAATTGGAGAAACTAAGGGAAAGATACCCTATTGTTGGCGGCAAGCCCAAATCGAAGAGGCTGTGTGTGTCAATATGTAGTTTTTCGTACAAGAAAGGATATCCTGAAAACAATGATGGCAACGGAGGCGGCTTCGTGTTTGATTGCAGAGCTTTGCCCAATCCGGGACGAGAAGCCGTTTACATCAATATGACAGGGATAGACCAGCCTGTGATTGACTTTATGAACGAAAAGCCCCAGACTGAATTTTTCCTGAAACATGTCA
>JAZLGA010000066.1:0-8698 GCA_045616045.1 Bacteroidales bacterium
ACCCAAAAACACTATCGGGAGTTCCCGATAGTGTTTTTGGGTGTTTTTGTACAGTAAAAAAACTGTAACAGTTATTTAGGACTATTCAATTCCATTGAGTGACTCAAGCGAATTTCTTGATGCTCTTGCCAACGTTCATAAGGTGGTCAGCCACACGCTCAGAGTTTTGTGCAAGCGAAATATATTCAGCGCCAACCTGTGGAGTGCACTCGCCTGTAACTAGACGGCGTGTATGCTGAGACTCCATCGTCTCGGTAAACCTGTCCACCTGGTCCTCCACATCATAAGCCCTATCAAGAGCCTCGAAGTCAAGATTATGATAGGCATCATGCACTTCATTATACAATTTCATTATAAGGTTTTCCATAGTCTTTATCTCGTTGATGGCCGCTTCAGAGAATGATGTCTGCTGAGACTTTAGAGTATCGGCATACTCGACAATATTCTCTGCATAGTCGCCAATTCGTTCCAAGTCGCTCACACTTTTCAAACTCGAACTAAGGAAAAGGCTGTCTGACTCGTTTAGCACCTCGGGCGAAAGCATGGCAACATAGCGTGTCAATTCGCTGTTTAAGAAGTTAAGTCTATTTTCTGTCTGTCGGAACACTTCCACATCGTTGAAATCAAGTTTGGTTACTATATGTATTGAGCGTTGGAAATTGCCTATAGCCAAAGAAGCCATATTCTCAACTTCAATCTTCATCTGACGCACTGCTATTGCCGGAGTTCTGAGCATAGTTTCGTCAAGATACGAAAGTCTTTGTGCATTTTCGCCAACAGGTTCTGTCTTGTCGGTAATGATACGGCATGACAATCGAACCAGCTGATCTGTCAACGGGATGGCCATAAGCATGGTGCATACATTAAATACAGTATGGAACATGGCAAGTTGCATTTGTGGGGTATCGGGAAACAGAGACTCAAATATACTACCGAAAGTCATAGTGGAGCCAAAGGCCAACCTTAAAGCCAAAGCCAAGAGCGAGAATAGCGCAACACCCATCACATTGAAAATCAAATGTATAAGTGCAGCACGCTTTGCATTATAGCCGCTTCCCATGCCAGCCATCAAGGCCACCACACACGAGCCTATGTTGGAACCCATTGTAAGGCAAATACCCTGGTCGAGCGAAATAAGGCCACTGAAAACCATTGTGATGGCAATGGATGTCAGCACCGATGAAGATTGTATCACTGCAGTAAGCAGAGTGCCTATCAGAACAAGTAATATTGCATTGTCGATACTTGCGAGAAACTGCTTTACCGCATCCAATGCGGCGAAATCGTCCATAGCACTCGACATGGTGTGAAGACCAACAAACAGCAAGCCGAAACCAGTGAGTATTCCGCCAACTTGTTTCCATTTCTCACGTTTTGCTGTTATTGATATAAACGCACCAACACCAGCAAAGGCCGAAAATATGACAGTAGTGGAGATGCCGTTGCTGCCAAACATACCCAAAGCCACAATCTGGGCTGTCACAGTGGTGCCTATATTGGCTCCATAGATGATTGTTGCAGCTTGCGCCAACGACATGATGCCAACGTTCACAAAACCTATCACCATTACAGTCACAGCTCCCGAACTTTGGATGGCTGCTGTTCCAAGTGTACCTATGCCCACTCCAATCCATTTGCTCTTTCCTGTCCTGGCAAAAAGCCTCTTAAGACTTTGGCTACTTGCACTTTCAAGATTTGCGCTGAGCATCTTGCAGGCCACAAGGAAAACGCCTATGCCTGCTATCAGAGTCAGGAGTGCTGTCAAAATACTGATAATATCCATTTCTCTAAAAATTATATAATAAAAATGGCATGTGCCTTAGGCTCATGCCATCATATAAATTACAAACAGCAACATTTTCATTGCTGTACAAGGCTTTTTCAAAACCAAGACACATCTTTGCTGCTGCACATACAGTCTTATGTTTGCGAAAACTATCCATTATCGGTTGCAAAAATACAAAAATAAATAAAAAACCAAATTATTTTTTCAAAAATTCATCCCCGCCCTTTTTCTTCTCCTAGTCAAAGTTTTACAAAAAAGTTATACCTTTGCACAAAGACTTACAGTATGCCCAAACTCGTTATCACCAAAAAAAAACACGGCAAACTCGCAATGAACATACCACACTATATCTTCATCAATGGGCAAATGCTTGGCCTGATGAAAGGCAAAAGTGTGGCCATAAATATACCAGCAGCAACATTCGAAGTAAAAGTGCAAAGTATGTTCAAATGGTTTTATTCGGCAGCCGTCGTCACGACACATACAGGCACAACAACACATATCGACTTCAGCGACCGCGAGAAGTGGTGGGACATGCTGTTTGTGGCTGACATAATATTATGGTGTGCCAGGCGTTTCCTTGACCTGGAATCGCCGTGGACATGGATATACGAGATTTTAACAAATGGATATTTTGTGGCTTGGCTCATTTACGAATGGACCATTCGCAAACGCTATTTCCGTCTTGACATATACGAAAAAGTCAGTGACAAAAATACCACAATCAACACGAGCGGACTATAACAGGGCATATATATGGTACATGTCAGCACCAGTTCAGGAGTGGCAATTCGCAAAATCGTAAAAAAACAGGAAAGGACACGTCATTCAGCAGAGAGGCATCTCGACCCTTTCCCCTTTTCTGACGGCTGTTACGGACTTATATCCTGCAGCAACGAGAGCATCGGCAGCGAGAGCAAACTCGAGTGTGAGTTCACTGAAATGATGTGCATCAGACGATATCATCACAGGAACATTCAATTTGCGTGCTTCTTTTATCAACCATGGCGAAGGATACAGGTCTGGGCAACGTTTCTTATATATTCCACGGGTGTTTATCTCCATAACAACACCTTGTTCGGCTATAAGTGACAAGGTCTCGAGAGCGAGGTCGCGATACCATTTTTCATTTTCGGTAAAATAACGGTTGCGGTTGTGCATCTTGATTTTGTCGAAATGGGCTATTATGTCGAATTTCTCATTTTGTATCATCTCGTTGCTCTGCTCATAGAAACGCCTAACGGCACGACGTATGTCACCGCCATAAAACTTTTGCAAGCCTTCATCATAGACCTCATATTTTGAGCCATCGATAAACCATATCTCATCTGGATTGGCACTTTTCCCAACAAGATGTACACCTCCAATAACATAATCCAGGCCATAACGTTGTTTTGTGGTGGCAAAAGGCTCGGTGGTGCCAGTAATATAGTCGGCTTCGAGAGCGCACAGTACATCAATGACTCCTTCGTAATTCCGTGACAGTTCCCTAATTTCATTCACATAGTCTGTCATTTTGTCTGCCTTGACAGAGAAATTATTGTCGAAAGGCAAAGGGCTGTGTTCCGAAAGGCCTATCATGGAAAGATGACTTTTGGCAGCTGCGTCAACCATCTCTGACAGCGACGATTTGCCATCGCTATATATGCTATGTGTATGTAATGTGAAGTTTTGCATAATGATATTGGATTGTTTATCTGACCCTCATTTTACGTCCTATTCTCAAAATTGTGTTCTCGTTCATATTGTTGAGCTTGCACAACTTTGATACAGTAGTCTTGTTTTTCGCAGCAATTGCATAAAGAGTATCACCTTTCTTAATCACATAATAAACTGCATTTCCGTCATCATCCGACGAGTAAGTGCCACTTCCTTTTGAAGAAGGCTTTGAGTCGATGGTCACAAGTTTGAATCTGGTATTGATATTCTCATACGAGTTTTTCATCGTTGCGGCCGAGATAGGGCAATAGTTGTTCACGTTGCGCAACGAGTCGCTCAAACTATGTGCAAACAGCCACTTGTATGTCGAATCCATGTAAAAAAGGCGTGCAAGATACGAGTGATTCACCGAAGGCAGTCGATCGTATATGAGCCGCGAAGTGTCGCCGCAATCAGCCATGTCACTCACCACTCTGTCAGAGCAATTCACAGGGACGGCTCTATCGGCTGTTCCATGCACAATGCGCAGAGGCAAAGTGTTTAGGCCGCAGACGTCCTTAACGGTTATCCCGCCGCACATTGCCATTGCCGCAGCCACTTTGTCAGGATAGGTTGCTGCAAAGTCCAAGGTGCCATAGCCTCCAAGACTCATTCCCAACACATAAAAACGGTTTGTATCAACGGGATATTTGCTTTTGACCCAATCGTAAACACTATTTATCTTTATCGGATCCCATGTCCCCTGAGTTTGTGGGGCAACAACGAAGGCATCTATTTGTCGTCCCTTTTTGAGAGCGTCGATAGTACCATACTGAAGCACTCTCGACAAATTTCGTCCGCACAAACTCTGTCCATGAAGAAACATGACAAGAGGTTTCAATTCTGGAACACTGTCACTGTTTTGTGGAGTGTATAACCAGAAATCATAACCATCTTTGACAGAATCGCGACATGCTGTAAGTTGTTGGGCTGACATTCCTACCGGTGCCAACAATAGCATATATAGGAAAAGTTTCTTCATCATCTTATTCTAACGATATCTTGTATATTTTATTTCCGCGTGAACCTAATATTATTTTGTCGTCAGCTATCACAGGCGATGCCTCAAAATTGATTCCCACCTTCTCGCTTGCAACGATCTCGCCGGTTTTTGCCTTGATAACATAAACAAAGCCACCTATGTCAGCAGTAAAGATATACATCTCATTATCCCTGTTATAGAAAGGCACAGGCGACGACCAGCAGTAAAAACGGGTACGGGTTCGGTAAAGTATCTTTCCATTAGATTTGTCAAATGCTATCAGATGACCGGCTACACTATCGGAATTAATGCAGAAATTGTTGAATATCAAGCCTTCGCAATCACCTCCACCTAAAAGAGGAGAGGCAAACATGCCACCATCAAGACTCTTGTTGGCGAAATGCGCCTTGCGGCATGGTATGGTGTCTTCCCAAATCAAAGAACCATCAAGTCCATTAAGTTTCACAAAATGGCTTTTACCATCACGGTCCTGCTTATCCACCTCGCATCCAGTATAGACGTATGGGATTCCATCCTCAACATCGACCACAGGAGTGGCATCGGTGTCATCATGATTTCTATAATGCCATACAGGTTTAAGTGTATTAAGGTTGATACATACCACATTGCCTCCATTATCCGTTATATACCCATAGTTGCGGCACACAGCCATAGACGACTCTATGCCAGGCGAGTTGTGTGTGCCATTAGTCGAATAACGCAATGTTGAGTGAAGCCTGTATCCTCCATCGCCAACATAAGCCTTATAAATGGTGCCATTCTCACCAGGACGGAACACAAATCCACCTATCACCACAGGAGACGAATCGCAAGCACCCCACCCGCGCCAAGCATTCCTGTCACGGCCGAAAGTATCGATGATACGGTGCGAGCAAAGGTCAAAAACCAAGTTCCCGAAAGGGTTGTGATGAGGCACGCCATGACCCACATAAACATGCCCGTTCATAGCAGGGTTAAGCGAGGGTGTACCCTTCACCACATTTCCAACAGGAACAGACTTACGACTGGACATGCCCGACTCGAAATCTATGAAATAAAGTTCTCCGCACAACGAAGCAAGAATAATCTCTTTTTGACAAAAATTATCGGTCAACGAGTCGGGGTGAGCCTTAAACATTGTCATCATACTGTCAGGCCAAATGACAAACAGAGGTTGCCCTGTCCAGCCGTTGCCGCCCTCCCACACACCGTATGCTGTGCGAGAGGTGTCGCGTGCAGTGGCAAAGACCCATTCCACATTTATAGATATTGAGTCACCGTAAATATGTCCACAAAAGTTGGGATTTCGTGTTGGGGAGCCACGAAACATAAAAACGCCTGGTGCATCGGCATACAAGTCTTTATAATCAGCAAGTTGAGGACTAACAGTCCTGTCAAAAGTGTCAACGGCAAAAGTCAACTTGTCGGCAGACGCAAACATAGTGTCGGGAAAAGGCTCCAAGGCAGAGATATCAGGAACAGACATAACAGTGTCGCTGGCAGCCATTTCAGGATTTCGCTTTTGCGGGTCGGGTTGGCATGAAATCAGCGCAATCGTCGCCGAGACAAAAATCCAAATTATATTATTCATTTCAGTTTTAGTTTTTATTTGCCTTTTATCAAACCGTCTTTCGATATTGACGGAGGATTGTCGTAAAAATCAGCCTCGCTCAATTCCCTTATCACACTTATGGCTTTTTTTGACTCGTCAAAATACGGTCCCGTATTGGGTTTCGACTGCTTGGTGGGTATTATTTTAGCATTATAAAAATCACCGGTCTTGGGATTTATTTTGATTCTGAAAACAGGTGCCACGCCCAACAGTCCGCCTATATTAATCTGGCTATAGGTAGCGAAATTACCCATACTATAGGCGATGAACTTGCCATTGTAAACTTCAACGCCTCGAGTGACATGGGGGCCATGACCGAGAACCACATCAGCACCAGCATCAACGGCAAGATGTGCGAACTCATATACATCACCCCTATCCTGCTCTATATAATAGTCTTTTTTGCGTGTTACGTGCTGATATATTGTCCCTTCTCCGCCTCCATGAAAAGATACTATCACCACGTCACACAAGGAATCCAGTTTTTGCACAATCTTCTGCATCCTATCATAATCGTTGAGGTGCATAATGCTTGTATTTGGCGAAAAAGCGCAAAACCCATATCTAACGCCGTTCAAAATGAACATTTCGTATGGTTTGGTTTGATACCCAGCCCAATGCAACTTATTATCGTTCAGCACCTTAGTAGTATTACTGCGTCCGTATGCCCTAAAATCGTTGCTATGGTTGTTTCCCACACTTATAAGATTAAATCCGGCATCAACAAGATACTTAACATAGTCAGAAGGCATTCCAAAGCAAAATTTCTTGCATTCAGGCACGAGGCTGTCGGCAAAGACGCCTTCGAAATTGCAGAAACGTATGTCGGCATTGGCAAAATATGGTTTCACCTTCGACAGGAAATTGGCAGCCGTCACATCATCGGGAAGCCATGTGTTGTCAGGGTAAATAGAACCGTATTGTATGTCGCCAACGGCAACAATGGTTATGGTGTCTTGGGCTTTTGTCGTGCTATTCCACAACAAAAGAAATGAAAATAATATGGTCAGTTTCCTAAATATCGTCATGAGTGTTTTCCACCATCTTATACACTTTGTCGCCACGACGCACCACCGACTTGACTGGCACCGAGCAAGCCTCTCCCTTCACTGTCTGTGGGACTTTCTGAAGGTTGACGCGTATCTCTTCAAGAGTATCCTCATAAACGCCTGTTGTGGTACCTATTATCATAATCTCATCACCTACATTAAGGTCATGTGTTTCCATTCTTATCTCGGCAACACCTATCTTCGAGAAATAGTTTGTCACCTGCCCCACAAACAGTTTTGTCTTTATGGCTTGAGAGCCGTACTGCTCGGTCCACTCGCCAGTCTTGCGGCCCAAATAATAGCCATCCCAAAAGTCACGGTTATAGACGCTACGAAGACGTTGCATCCATTTTTCCACCTTTTCAGGAGCGAACGTGCCGTTGGCTACGGCTTTTACCGCCTCGCTATAGACCGAAACTGTCACTTTCGTGTATTCAGGAGAGCGCCCGCGTCCCTCTATCTTCAGCACTTCGATGCCGGCATCAAGTAGTTTGTCCAAAAAAGGCAACGTACAAAGGTCTTTTGGCGACATTATATATTCGTTGTCAATATTAAGAGTGATACCTTCCTCAATGTCGCGCACCTCATACCCTCGACGACACAATTGGAGGCAAGCACCCCTGTTTGCCGACGAATTGCAGTTGTCAAGGCTGAGATAGCATTTTCCAGATACTGCCATGCACAAAGCACCATGACAAAAAGCCTCTATTCTTACCAAGTCGCCGTTGGGACCGCAGATGTTTTCTCGTTTTATATTCTCAACTATATGTTTTACCTGGTTCAAATTAAGTTCGCGAGCAGTCACCATGACATCGGCAAACTGCGAATAATAGCGCACCGCCTCAGTATTGGTGATATTGGTCTGTGTTGACATGTGAACCTCGACACCCTGTTGGCGTGCATACTGTATAACGCTCTGGTCAGACGCTATCACTGCCGTCATACCGTTCTTTTTCACTGCATCGACAAGGCTATGCATCTCTTCCATCTCATTGTCAAAAATGACGGTATTGATGGTGACATAACTTTTAATGTTGTTGTCACGACATATATCGGCTATTCTGTCAAGGTCGTCAAGCGTGAAGTTCTTGGCTGAACGAGAGCGCATATTTAGTTTGCCAATGCCAAAATACACAGAACCTGCACCTGCCTGTATAGCGGCAGCAAGAGCCTCGTATGAGCCTACAGGAGCCATTATTTCAATATTGTTTTCCATGCCGGCAAAGATACGGAAAATATATATACGGAATGACAATGCCATGAATACCAAAAGAACAAAAATCTACAAATAATTAAGGGTAATTAAGATAGTAACTTTATACCTTATTGACACATGTTTTTGACTGTGAAATTTCGGGGAGCATTTGTTTATTTGCCTTGTAAAATTAAAGCATGAGCGAGATGTCAACAAACAGAAGAAGAAATAAGGAGGGTTCTATAAATTCAACGAAATAAAATACAAATGATATGACAAATTTAAGATTTCTTTTCCTCGCTTTTGGCCGCTTTTTGGCATCTTGTTGTTTATCAATCGGTTGCACAGCCCGCTATGCGCCCTCTTTCTGCGTAGC
>JAZLGA010000067.1:0-26271 GCA_045616045.1 Bacteroidales bacterium
AGTTCGTTACGATAAGCCTTCAAGCCACAGTTGAAATCGTGTAGTTTGATGCCCGACATGCGCCGTGTTGTCCAATTGAAGAACTTTGAAGGTATGTTTTTGCCTATCTTGGAGTCGTAACGCACCTTTTTCCAACCCGACACCAAGTCATAGCCTTCTTTTACAATCATATTGTATAGGCCGGGGATCTCGTCGGGACTGTCTTGAAGGTCGGCATCCATAGTTATGACCACATTTCCTTGTGCAATCTTAAAGCCCTCGTTTAACGCCGCCGATTTGCCGTAGTTGCGACGAAAACGCAGTCCCTTGACATTGGGGTTTTCTTTTGAGAGCTGAGTTATAACAGACCATGATTTATCGGTCGAGCCGTCGTCAACAAAAACAATCTCATAACTGAAATCGTTGCCATCTGCCACTTTTTTTATCCAAGAGGCAAGTTCAGGCAGAGATTCAGCTTCGTTAAGCAGAGGAACGACTATGGTAATATCCATCTTTTGCAATTTTGCGCAAAGGTAGTCTTTTTTTGGTATGAAGAGACGTGTAGGCACAAAAAAAAGGGCAAGCTCCTTATATCGCACCGCTCAACCACTTACCCTTGCTACCTTCCGATCCTGGGGGAATTCAGCAGGAGCTGGTCGTATAAGACTTACCCGATGCAAAAGTACAACCTTTTTTTTAATTAGCAAGCGTTTTTTTGTTTTTTTTAGTTCAATTTTTTATTGCGCTATGACACAGTGATTTTCAAGATACATGAACCAGTTGAAATCAAGTGATTAAAAAAAACGACATCTGGCATTATAAAAAAAGAAGGCTACAATGGCTTGGGAAACCTGTAGCCCTCAAAAATATAAAAAAACAACAACTAACAAATTAAACATGTCCGAAACTGCTGCCGTCAAAACAATGTGTGCACAATTGACATTTTGGCAATCCGATTGAGTTGACAACATCATCCAAAGTGTTGAATTTCAATGTGTCAACACCCACTTTTTGGCGCATTTTCTCAACCAGGTTGGCATATTGTTTTGTGGTATGGTCGCAATACAACTCCAGATTTTTGGTGCTATTGCCCTCAAGTTCTTCTATGCAGCGACGTGACACGAGTTCCATCTCAGTTTTTGAGGCCGAGAAATTGACGAATTGGCAACCATAGATAAGAGGCGGGCAGCTTATTCTGACATGCACTTCTTTAGCTCCGAAGTCGTAAAGCATTTTCACATTGTCTCTGAGTTGAGTTCCTCTCACTATGGAGTCGTCACAGAACACCACGCTCTTGCCTTTAATTAGTCGTGCGTTAGGAATCAGTTTCATCTTAGCCACATGCTCACGTTGTGACTGGTTGACAGGCATGAAACTGCGCGACCATGTAGGCGTATATTTCACCACGCCACGGCGGTATGGTATGTGTTTTCCTTCTGAATAGCCTATTGCCATGCCAATTCCTGAATCTGGGATGGCTGAAACGAAATCGGCCTCCACATCATCTCGCCTGCCCATTCTGCGACCTTCTTCATATCGCATTTCTTCAACATTGATGTTCTCGTAGAATGTTGGCGGGTAACCATAATAAATCCAAAGAAACGAGCATATCTGCATCTTGTCGTTGGGTGCAAGCATCTGTTCAACCCCGTTTGTCGTTATCTTGACGATCTCGCCTGGACCGATATACTTTTGTGCGGTATAGCCCAGATTGATAAAGCTATGGCTGTCAAACGACAACGCATATCCGTCATCATTCTTGCCTATGACAATAGGTGTGCGTCCATAATAGTCGCGTGCCGCTATTATGCCATCTTCCAAAAGAAGCAACATTGAACACGAGCCTTTCACATTGTGGAACACATTCTGTATGCCGTCAACGAAACTCTTGCCCTGTGTGATAAGCATTGCGACAAGTTCGGTAGGATTAGTGTTTCCTGAACTTAGTTCGGTAAAGTCCTGGCCATACTCAAGGCATTTGCGCTCAAGCTCATCAATATTGTTAATTTTGGCAACAGTCACAATGGCGAACTTGCCCAAATGTGAATTGACCACTATGGGCTGTGCATCAATGTCACTGATGATGCCAATGCCCACATTACCCTTGAATTTGGCTATCTCTGCACTAAATTTAGTGCGGAAATACGAGTTCTCGATATTATGGATTGAGCGGCGGAACAATGTTCCATCATGTGTGACAAGTCCGCCTCGTTTAGTGCCGAGGTGTGAATGATAATCTGTTCCGTAAAACAAGTCTGTAGCGCATGGCCTGCTTGATACAATTCCGAAAAACCCGCCCATTGTGTTATTAGTTTCTTTTCGTATTTTTTTAATAAGTCGCAAAATTACAAAAGATGATTTACTTTTAAAAACAAAAAAATGTGATTTTTTTGTTTTTTTTGTAAACATCTGTATGACTTTTATTTACAACATACGACAATGTTTATTTACTTGTCCATTGCTATTTTGGCCTCTTTTAGGTTAAGCATATTAATAGCATTGCCGCCCAAGTTTTCAACTCTCTTATTGACGAAGCGAAGCACCTCGTCATAAAACAGTACCACCACAGGAGCGTCGCTCATGACTATACTGTCCATCTTGGAATAGTATTCTGCCCTTTGTTCTATATTGTTACAAAGCACGGCCTTGTTATATAGCTCATCAAATCTCTTATTTGAATAGTGCGAATAGTTTGGCCCTGCTGGCGAGAAGTTGTCGGATGTGAACAGCGAAAGATAGTTTTCGGCATCTGGGTAATCGGCCACCCACGATGACCTGAAAAACGGCAAACTCCCGCTTGCTCTCATGCTACGCATAGTGGCTGGCGGCATCACCTCCATCTTGCACTTCAGTCCTACTGCTTCTATTTGTGATTGGACAAACTTGCCTATGTCAGCATATTCTGCAGTGGTTGAAAGTCTCACCTCTTCTCCGCACAAGCCGTGTTCGTTGACCAGATGCTGGGCCTTCTTGGGCTGATATGTGTAACCGCACGTTGGATTGTGACCCAGCAACCCTGTTGGTATTATGCCACCATAAGCAGGCTCACCTATTCCATTGCGAAGATAACGCAACATTTTATCCCTGTCTATCGACATGTTTACAGCCTTGCGTAATGCCAACGACTTTTCCTTTCCCAAATCCTTCTGCATTTCAAGATTAAAGGTGAAATACTCTGTGTTTAGGAAAGGCTCTTTGACAAGATATATCTCATCATGATATTTTTCCCTAAGGTTGCCGTCAAAAGTAAGGAGCTCGTCTTTGTAACGTGCATCAATTCCTGACATGAAATCAAACTTTCCTTTTATGAACTCCAGGAAAGCGACCTGTTTGTCTATCAGGAAACTTACTGAAATAGCATCAATATAAGGCAACCTGTTGTTGTCAGAGCCAAACTCAAAATAATCAGGGTTTTTGCGGAAAACCAGTTTCACGCCCTCCTTCCAAAACTGGAATTTGAAAGGTCCTGTGCCAATCGGATTGCTTCTGAATCCGTCTCCATAAAATTCAACCGCTTCGCGTGGCACTATTGAAGCGTATGTCATAGTGAGAATTCCCAAAAAAGGTGGAAACGGATTGGCGAGATGTACTACAAAAGTGCTGTCATTGATGGCCTCAAAAGCATAGCCGCCATCATCGTGCCTTACTTGTGCGAAAATCCACGAGCCAGGCGAATTTAACGACTTGTCAACAACACGCTCAAACGAGTATTTCACATCTTCTGCATTGACACATCTTTGCTGAAGATCCTCGCTCTTATGAAACACCACATCTCTACGCAGATGGAAGGTGTAATCCAGTCCATCGTCACTGATTTCCCACGAATGCGCTATCGCTGGAACAATGTTCATGTTGTCGTCAAAAGCAACAAGACTATTGAAGAGTTGATTACACACCCAGATGTGAGGTAAGTCTTTGGCATAAATGGGGTCAAGGCTCAGGATTCCACCAGCCTCGTTGTATCTAAACACAGACTGACATTCATCGTTGTCTGAAACGTTTGAACACGACATCATCAAAAATGCCGACAACACAATCAAGAACAATTTGCCAAATTTCTTTCTTTCCATAATGGCATATCCTTCTGTCATTTGCTTTTCTTGAATCCTATAACTTCCTGATGCTGTTTCAAGAGGAACTTGTTGTAATCGAGGCTGTTCTTGTCCTGTTGTTTTTCCAAGGCAATGTTTACGACATCCTGCATATTGCTGACAAAATGGAATTTAAGGCCTTCGGTATATTCCTCTTTTATGTCGTTAAATTCAGGTTTGTTGTCGGCCGAAAGAATGATTTCTTTTACTCCGTTGCGTTTTGCGGCAAGTATTTTTTCTTTCACTCCACCAACAGGCAACACGCGACCACGCAATGTTATCTCGCCTGTCATGGCAAGTTTGTTTTTCACTTTGCGTTGTGTGAAGGCCGAAGCCATAGCCGTAAGTATAGATATGCCTGCCGAAGGGCCTTCTTTTGGTGTGGCTCCTTCGGGCACATGAACATGAACATGCCATTCGTCAAACACATCGGGTTCAATATTCAAAAGCGAGGCATGTGACTTGATATACTCGTAAGCTATTGTGGCAGACTCTTTCATGACATCGCCAAGGTTTCCTGTAAGAGACAGGTGTCCCACTCCCCTGCTAAGACTAACCTCAATGGACAATATCTCGCCGCCCGTCGCAGTCCAGGCAAGGCCTGTGGCGACACCGGGCATGCTATGGTCAATCTCGTCTTCATCATGATGGCGAGGCACACCAAGGACCATTCCCAAATCAGAATGTTTCACCTCTGCTTTCCATTCTTCGCCATTGACTATCTGACGGGCCCTACAACGCATCACATCGGCTATTTTTCGTTCAAGGTTACGGACGCCAGCCTCATGGGTGTAACCGTCAATAATCTCCATGATGACAGGTTTTTTGAACAGTATCTGGCTTTTGTCCAAGCCATGCTCAAGCATTTGTTTTGGTATCAAATGGCGTTTTGCTATCTCATATTTCTCTTCACGCAGATAACCATTTATGTCAATCATTTCCATTCTGTCAAGCAAAGCCGGATGAACGGTGGAAAGGTCGTTGGCAGTAGCTATGAAGAGAATGTTTGACAAGTCATAGTCGAGTTCAAGGAAGTTGTCATAGAATGTGGAGTTTTGTTCCGGGTCGAGAATTTCAAGCAATGCAGCTTGTGGGTCGCCATTAACATTGTTTCCACTCACCTTGTCGATTTCGTCAAGAACAAAGACAGGGTTTCCGGACTTGACTTTGCGTAGGTTTTGTATGATACGCCCTGGCATGGCTCCTATGTATGTCTTGCGATGGCCGCGAAGTTCGGCTTCGTCCCGCAGTCCTCCAAGCGACATTCTGACATATTTGCGCCCCAAGGCTTCGGCTATTGACTTGCCAAGAGAAGTCTTGCCAACTCCAGGAGGGCCAACAAGGCACAAGATGGGCGATTTCATGTCATTACGCAACTTAAGAACTGCCAAATGTTCTATGATGCGTTCCTTGACTTTGTCAAGACCGTAATGTTCTGAATCGAGTATTGTTTTAGCGCGTTTAAGGTCAAAATGGTCTTTCGTGAATTCATTCCAAGGCAAGTCAACAAGATATTCAAGATAATTGAGCTGCACGCTGTAATCGGCGGCTTGAGGGTTTATGCGTTCAAGTTTCTTCAGTTCCCGCTCAAACACCTCAGACACTTCTTTTGACCATTTCTTGTTTGCGGCCCTCTCTCTCAACACCTTTATCTCCTGCTGGTTTGGTGAGCCGCCCAATTCCTCTTGTATGGTACGAAGTTGCTGGTTGAGCATATACTCCCTTTGCTGCTTGTCCATATCTGTCTTCACCTTGTTTTGAATTTGATGCTTTAGGTTATACATCTGCATCTCATCCGACAGCATGTCAAGCAATAGAGCACCCAACTCTTCAGCATCGTCAATTTCGAGCATTGACTGGCGTTGTGGCACACTGGTGTTGATGTTGCTGGCTATGAAATTTAGCAAGAAACGAGGACTGTCGATATTTTTAAGGGTGAAAGACAACTCGCGTGGCATGTCATGTTCTGACATGACCTGCATAGCGGTTTCCTTGACACACATCACAAGAGCGTCAAAACGTTTTTTTGCCTTTGGCATCTTCAATTGAGGAAGAGGTTGGATTTCGGCAGTGATGTATGGTTCGGTTTGAACGACCTTCTTCAAGGCAAAACGGCTTACACCTTGTATTATAATGACTGTGCTATTGCCGTCTGGCATTTTCAGTGTCTTGACAATATTTGCCACTGTCCCGACCTTATACAAGTCGTTTTCAGTTGGGTCTTCAACCTCAGGATCGGGTTGAGTCACCACTCCAATCTGTCTTTTCTTGCGATACATCTCTTTCACCAGTTTAAGAGACTTTTCGCGAGCCAAGGTTATGGGTATGACTACTCCTGGAAAAAGAACCGAGTTTCGCAATGTTAGTATTGGCAACACTTCGGGGACTTCGGCAGTTTCGGGCATATCGCAATCCCCAATGTTGACCGGAATAATTGGCATGTATTCGGTCTCTTCATTCAAGTCGTCAGAAAACATTATATCCAAATCGTTCATTTATGTATATAATTATATTTTTATGTCATTTTGTCAGTTGGCAGACACAATAAAAGCGAAAAACAGATGTTTTTAAACAATTTCATAGCATTCTGCAGCACCTCCATCTTATAGACAACAAGTGTGCCAAACAGAAAAAGCCCTCATCAAAGGATGAGAGCTGATTGTTTTTTGATTGTGGCAACACTATTTATTTAGCGCTACGCTTCTCGAGGTGTTTTTTATACTTGTTATTGAACTTATCAACGCGACCAGCCGAGTCAACGAGTTTCATCTTACCAGTATAAAACGGGTGTGATGTGCTTGATATTTCAAGTTTTACCAGAGGATACTCATTTCCATCTTCCCATGTGATGGTATCCTTGGTGTTTATCGTTGAACGTGACAAAAAAGTATAGTCGTTCGACATGTCCTTGAAAACAACCAGACGATAATTCTTGGGGTGAATCTCTTTTTTCATCTCTAATATTTCATTATAAATTTGCGACCGCAAAGTTACGATTTTTATTGAAACAATGGCACTATATTTTAAAGTTTTTTATAAAATATTGATTGTCAATTATATAAATCATAAAATATTGCCATTTCACCCCAATAATCACGCATTTTTGCAACAAATCAAAACCAAGCAATCGGGATTTTTGTCACCAAATCAAGATTGGCTTATTGTAATGACTTATCAATGGTTTTTTCACCTTGAAAAAAATAAATCAAAGTTTTGTTTGTTTCAGTGAAAAAAGGACTATCTTTGCAGCAGATAAAAAAAGTAATAACATAAATTCATACAAAGATGAAAACAGCTTATAATTTCAATGCAGGACCATGTGTTCTGCCAAAAGAAGCAGTGGAATCGACAATCAATGCGATTCGTGATTTCGACAACACAGGCATAGGCCTGATGGAAATTTCACACCGTACTCCAGGTTGGGAACGTATTATGGCAGAGACTCGTCAACTGTGGCGTGACCTCCTTAACATTCCCGAAGAATATGAAGTTCTTTTCCTCGGCGGTGGTGCCAGCACCCAATTCTTCACCGTGCCAGCAAACCTGCTTAAGACAAAAGCTGCCTATCTGCAGACTGGCGTTTGGGCAAAAAAATCAGCCAAAGAAGCCAAATTGTTTGGTAAAGTTGACATAGTTGCCTCGTCGGAAGACAAGACCTACACCTATATTCCGAAAGGATACACCATCCCTACCGATGCTGACTATTTCCACATCACAACCAACAACACCATCTACGGCACCGAGATCAAGTACGATATGGACTGCCCCATCATGCTTGTTGCTGACATGAGTTCCGACATCATGAGCCGTCCTGTTGACGTAAAGAAATATGGTCTTATTTATGGTGGCGCACAAAAGAACGTCGGTCCTGCCGGTGTCACTTTCGTTATCGTAAGAAAAGACATACTCGGACAAATTGGCGACCGTGCATACATGAACCCTCTGCCTACAATGGTTGACTACCGCACCCATGCTGCTGAAGAGGCAAAGAACATCAGCATGTTCAACACACCTCCTGTTCTGCCTATCTTCGTTATGCACGAGACTCTGGCTTGGGTAAAGGACACCATAGGTGGTGTTGACAAGATGCACGAAATTAACCTCAAGAAATCAAACATGCTTTATGAAGAGATTGACCGCAACAGCATGTTCGTTGGCACCGCAGTCAAGGAAGACCGTTCAATAATGAACCACTGCTGGGTTATGGCTCCAGGTTACGAAGACAAGCAAGATGCTTTCATGGCATTCGCAAAAGAACGCGGCATGGTCGGCATCAAAGGTCACCGTTCGGTCGGCGGCTTCCGTGCCAGCCTCTACAACGCCTGCCCTGTCGAAGCTGTTGAAGCCCTCGTACAATGCATGCAAGATTTCGAAAAAGCAAACAAATAAATGTTTAAATGTTGATTTGTTGAAAAAAGAGTAATGTATGTTTGCTTATGGGTTTGAACGATTAGAGGTTTGGAGTTTGGCAAGGGCTTTCTTTAAAGATGCCTACACCTTGATCGACAAATTTCCTTTTTTCGAGAAAAACAATCTTGTTGATCAGATTCGCCGAGCCACAACTTCCATCGTATTGAACTTGCAGAGATAACCTCTCGTTCGTCTCTAAAAGAACAAGCTCATTTTGCAGAAATTGCTTTTGGTTCAACAATTGAAGTATATTGCTCCTTTTTATTAGCATTTGACTTGAGATATATTAATGAACAACAGTTTAATGAAATTCAACTTAAGATTAAAGAAATCTCGAACAAAATAAATGCCTTGAAAAAGAGCCAATATGAGAGACTTCAACAACTCAAAAGGCAAACGGATTCTCCCAAACAAATCAACAAATTAACAAAATACAAATCAACAATGAAAGTATTAGTAGCAACAGAAAAACCCTTCGCAAAAGTAGCTGTTGACGGCATCCGCGAAGTCGTTGAGAAGAGTGGCAACCAATTGGCTCTTCTAGAAAAATACACTGATGTTAATGACCTTTACGCCGCTGTCGCTGACGCTGACGCTCTCATCGTCCGTTCCGACAAGGTGACAAAAGAAGTCATAGACCATGCCAAGAACCTGAAGATAGTTGTTCGTGCTGGTGCTGGTTATGACAACCTCGACCTTGAGGCTTGCACTGCCCGTGGCATCGTTGCCATGAACACTCCTGGCCAGAACAGCAATGCTGTGGCCGAACTCGTCATGGGGCTTTTGGTATTTGCCGTGCGTAATTTCTACAACGGCAAGAGCGGCAGCGAACTTATGGGCAAGAAACTCGGCCTGTTGGCTTTCGGCAACGTAGGTCGCAATGTGGCCCGCATAGCCAAGGGCTTCGGAATGGAAGTATATGCATACGACGCATTCCTGACTGCTGACCAAATCAACGCTTCGGGCATGGCCAAGGCTGTTGCCAACCAAGAGGCTCTTTTCGAGACCTGCGATGTCGTCAGCTTGCACATCCCTGCGACATCCGAGACCAAACAGAGCATCAACTACGCCCTCGTAGGCAAGATGCATAAAGGCGGCATCCTCGTGAACACAGCCCGCAAGGAAGTCATCAACGAGACCGAGCTTATCAAACTATTGGAAGAACGTACCGACCTGAAGTACGTGACCGACATCATGCCAGATGCGGATGCCGAGTTCAAAGCATTTGAAGGCCGTTATTTTGCAACACCCAAAAAGATGGGTGCCCAGACAGAGGAAGCCAACATCAACGCAGGTTTGGCAGCTGCCAACCAGATTGTCGATTTCTTCAAAACTGGCAACAAGAAGTTCCAAGTGAATAAATAAGACACGAAACTGCAAGACGCGAGACTCGGGCGATGTGCCGAAGTCCCGCGTCTTGTGTCAATAAAAAGAAACAAAAATGTCAATAATCAAACCTTTTAAAGGATGGCGTCCAGGAGTGGACATCGTCCAAAAATTAGCTTCACGTCCATACGACGTTCTGAACACAGAAGAAGCACGCAAAGAATGTGAAGGCAATCCTTACAGTTTGCTCCATGTGACAAAGGCCGAGATAGACCTTCCTGAAGGTCACAAAGACAGCGACCTTGAGACTTATCTGAAAGTTGTTGAGAACTTCAACTCGTTCAAAGACTTCGGATGGATCAAACAAGACCAGGAAGAGAAACTCTACATCTACGCACAAAGCATGAATCCAACCGCCGCCGACGCAAAATGGCAATATGGCATTGTGGCATGCGCATACAGCGAAGACTATGTAAACAAAATCATCAAGAAACACGAGTTGACCCGCAAGGACAAAGAGGAAGACCGCATGAAACACGTCCGCCTCACCAACGCCAACGTGGAGCCCGTTTTCTTCGCCTACCCTGCTGTCAATGAAATAGACGAGATTGTTAATGGCATCATAAAGAACAAACCAATATACGATTTCATTGCCAAGGAAGACGGCTTCGGCCATCGCTTCTGGGTCATTGACGACAAGGCCACCATCGCCCGCTTGGTTGAACTTTTTGCAACAAAGGTCCCTGCCATGTATATAGCTGATGGTCACCACCGCAGTGCCGCTGCAGCCCTCGTTGGACAAGAAAAGAAAGAACACAATCCTGCACATACGGGCAAAGAGGAATACAATTACTTCATGACCGTTATCTTCCCCGACAACCAATTGAACGTCATCGACTACAACCGCGTCGTGAAAGACCTCAACGGCCTTAGCAAAGAACAATTCCTCAACGCTCTTAACGACGCTTATGTTGTTGAAGATATGGGTACCGAGATTTACAAGCCCGCCAAACTGCACGAACACAGCATGTATCTCGACGGTCATTGGTACAAGATGACTGCAAAAGCTGGCAAGTATGACGACAACGACCCTATTGGTGTCCTTGACGTTAAGATTCTGAGCGACCATGTCTTGGATAAGATATTGGGCATCAAGGATCTCCGCACCGACAAGCGCATCGACTTCGTTGGTGGCATACGCGGCCTCGGCGAACTGAAACGCCGTGTTGACAACGGTGAGATGAAAGTTGCTTTCGCTCTCTATCCCGTGAGCATGAAACAGATCATCGACATCGCCGACACTGGCAACATCATGCCTCCCAAGACCACTTGGTTTGAGCCAAAACTACGCTCTGGTCTTGTAATCCACTCGCTGGACTGATAAGACACGAGTTCAAATGACACGGGACGCAAGACCTTTGTCTTGCGTCCCGATTTTGCTCAAAAAAACGATATGTTTTTGATAAGATTTCATTATCTTTGCTTATCATGAGCAAAATATCCATCAGCCTCTTTGATGACCGCGAGGTCAGGGCCATTTGGGACGACACAAACTACAAATGGTGATTCTCGGTGCTTGATATAATAGGCTTAACCAGGAAGACGGCTATACCAAGAACCGCAACTATTGGAAATACCTCAAAACCAAACTGCGTAAGAACAAAGTGAAGTGGTTAGTGCCACTAACCAGTTGAAATTACAAGCCCCAGATGGCAAACTCAGATTAACCGATGTACTTGACAATGACGGTGTTATCCGTCTTGCTCAATCCATACCCAACACTAAATCCACCCAATTCATACAATGGTTCACCTGTTCAGATGAGACCATTGACGGGAAAAGCCACGCCTAGGCGTACGCACTGTTTGAAAGCGGTATGATAAATAATATATAAGTTGGCACAACAAGAGTCTTGCAGCAGATTCACGCATACCTTTTCGGCGGACTGTATGATTTCGCCGGACAAATACGACAGGTGAACATCGCCAAAGGATGCTTTCAGTTCGCGATGGCGCAATACTTGCCACAGACGCTTGCCGCCATTGAGCGTATGCCCGAAAACACTATTGACGAGATTGTGGATAAATATGTTGAAATGAATATCGCCCACCCTTTCCGCGAAGGCAATGGATGAAACACACGCATCTGGCTTGATTTGATTCTGAAAAAAAGATTAGGCAAATGCATCGATTGGAGTCTTATACCAAAGAAAGACTATTTGGATGCCATGGTGCATAGTGCGGTCAACGCAACTCAAATCCGGCAATTGCTTTATCAAGCCCTCACCGCCAAAATCAACGACTGCGAGACTTTTATAATAGGAATTGATTACTCTTATTATTATGAGCAGGAAGATTAAAAAATAGCGGAGATTGTGAGGCTCCGCTATTTTGAAAAAAACGTTCTGAATTTGTTATTGCACCGCCGTCTTTAATGCGTTAGGAAGCTCTACGTATGTTTTCAGAACTCTGTCACATGGTTTGTAACATTCATCATCATTACAATCCTTTCTATTAGTATATTCGGAAGAGAGATATATACTGAACTCCCTCTTATCACCAAGGTTTCTCTTTATCACAAGCCTTGAGCGAACTCTTATGTTGCTAAACGTTTTTGTGATCTATGTTGATTTGGCCCATCCAGCGCCTTTGTCGTTTACTGTAAAATCACCGAAATAGTCAGAGGCATATCTAATCAAGGTGTACCATATTTCATCATCATCCTTGTCGCTTGTCGCCCTGAATCTAATATTCTTGTTTGCGATGTCTGACGCAGGGGCCGAAGCAGCCCATGAATCGTCTTCCACCAATGTAACAGTATAAACACCTGGTTTGTCAGAACCATCTATTTGCCAACTGATCGAGAAATACCCTTTGCGACCAAGAGGAGAATTGGAATAAATACAGTTCTCATTTTTGGTTCGTACACTCTTTTAACTTGCTGATTATAAACAAAATAATCTCGAACACCTCGTTAATGCGAGACGTTCGAGAACATCCAAAATCTGTACTGAATACACATAAAATTTGTTTTTTATCAAAAAAAATAGTAACTTTGCAACATTTAGGACATATTGATGCGCTCATATATGAATAGAAACTGAAATTTACAATGAAAGCGAAACCATTTGTCAAATGAGTTGGTGGCAAAGGTCAACTTCTCAACCAACTCGAAGCACTGCTTCCTGCTGACTTTGCACAATGGGAAAATGTCACTTACATTGAGCCTTTTGTAGGCGGTGGAGCAATGTTATTCCACATGTTGAAGACGCACCCCAACATTACACATGCTATCATTAACGACATCAATCAGGATCTCACAACATGCTATAGAGTTGTTCGTGACAACCCTACCGAATTAGTGGAGTCCCTTCAGCGTATCCAAGCAGAATACTATGCTCTTCCGGATGAGGTTACTAAGCGTGAGTTTTACATGTGGAAGCGCGAGCGATTCAATACTAAATCCCTTAATCCGATAGAGAATACAACCTTATTCTTCTTTTTGAATCGTACTTGCTTTAATGGTCTTTACCGCGTGAATAAATCCGGTCTATTTATGTTCCTTTTGGCAAATATGAAACACCTACTATATGTGACCCTGTGACTATATTTGCTGATTCAGAGTTGCTCCAGCGTGTAGAGATTCTTACAGGTGATTATCAGCAAACTTTGGATTATGCCGGTGAGAATACGCTATTTTATTTTGACCCGCCTTATCGCCCGTTGAGTGATACTAGTAGTTTCAATGACTATGCAAAAGAGGCGTTCAATGATGCAGCTCAAATTTGTCTTAAGGTGTTTTGTGATGCTGTAGAGACTGCAGGTCATAAATTTATGCTTAGCAACTCAGACTGTTTTGCTAAGAACCAGGACCGTTTTTTTGAAGACCTGTATTTATGTACAATATAGAGCGCGTGTGGGCTTCACGTAATGTGAATGCCAATGCAAGCAAACGTGGTAAATTAACCGAATTACTCATCCGCAACTTTGATGGTGCGGCATAAAATCAACATCTAATATGGCAGTACACACCCAAGCAGAGTTTGATAATTTCATATTTTATTTTAGTTTACTTGTGCCGAATTACATTTGGATACGCACACAAAAAAAGCGTGGTACTTTTAAGTCTTCATCGGTTTTCTGAGGTTTTCGACTACCTAATCCATCCAATTACAACAAACAAGTCCACGCCACATGGCGGGAAAGCGTTGCGCAACTCTGTATGGATTTTTGAAAGTGTCGAAGTGTCAGAAAACCAGAAAGCAATTTCGCTTTTTCCTATTTTATAGTGTGCATAACATAATTATGCGATTAACCCATAGGCAATTATTTTAGTTTAAATTCTATTTCTTTTTGCAGCCGCAAAGACAAACAATATTTTTCAATTGTCATACACGCAGCACGTCTTTTATCGAACAAATGCGGCTATCGTGCTCAAAAGTGAAATATTGGTCATCCTAGATCATCCACTCTTCGCACTGTTTACGATTCAAACGCTTTACGTCAGGAAACATGGAAATGGGCACTATTACCACTCGCTCATCTGTTAGATGTACAGCCATAGCACCCCTTTTCATGCCAAAATACAGTTTCTTTATTCCCAAATCAGTGTCTTTATATTTGCACATAACTATTGTCTTTATCAGCAGGAAAGACGGAAAGAATAAACCTGAGTATGAATGCCAATTATCCCGTCGAGAGGATTATTTTATGGCAAAGTTATATAAAAATCATGAAGTACAACTCGAACGGATAAAGAAAACGTTTAATCATCAAAGAACACTTCAAAAAACAATTACCTTTGCACCTTAAATAATATAGCATCTGCAATGAACATCACACCGAGCCTTATCAGAAACTACACCGACCATCTGCACCTGGAACTGTCGCTGTCGGACAACAGCGTGGAGGCCTATCAGCACGATGTGAGCCTATTCATGCAGTATCTTGAGCTTGAAAAGAAAACGACCGGCCTTGACGGCATCGACATGCAGGTGATTGAGAACTTCTTCGCCTACCTTTACGACATGAACATCGGGGCGAAGTCGCAGGCAAGGATATTGTCGGGACTGAAGTCGTTCTACCGCTATCTGCTTGAAGAAGAGATTGTCGATAAAGACCCTACGGAACTCATCTCCTCGCCCACCCTTGGCCGTCACCTGCCAGAAGTGCTGAGTTATGAAGAAATTCAAAAAATGCTCGACAGCATCGACTTGAGCGATCCTCTCGGGCATCGCAACAAGGCCATAATTGAGGTCATGTATGGTTGCGGACTGCGTGTTTCTGAACTTATCAGTCTGAAAATAAGCGACATATTCCGCGAAGACGGTTTTGTGCGTGTTTTTGGGAAAGGCAGCAAAGAACGCTTGGTACCTATTGGCAACAGCAGTTTGAAAATACTTTACCAATACATTGACGGGACTCGAAAACACCAAAAACCCAAGCCAAAATTTTCCGACACCGTATTCCTTAATCGTCGAGGCAGCGGCCTTACGCGACAGATGGTGTTTTTGATTGTGAAAGAATTGGCCGAAGCCAACGGCATAAAAAAAAGCATTAGCCCACATACATTCAGGCACTCTTTTGCCACACACCTCATTGAAGGTGGAGCCAACCTCATTGCAGTTCAACAAATGCTAGGACACGCAAGCATAAGCACCACTGAGATTTATACCCACATCAGCGACGAACTTCTGCGAGACACCCTGATGACATATCATCCGAGATTCAAACACAACTAACATATTTCCAAAAACATTTTTTCAACAAGCAAAATCGATTTTATCATAAAACATCTTTGTACTCTTGTTTACAATTACTTACAGATGTTATTGCCGATAGTTATCAACATGTTTCCAATTTTACCAACATATTATCAACATACTTATAAGCCAAAAATCCAATTATTACCAAGGTTATGAACACTTTTTCAACACTATGTGTTTATAACTATTCCTTACATTTGATTAAGACACACGCCTTTTTTAATAATTTCGTTGAATTATATGAATAAATAGTCATAATCAATAATATGAAACGAAACTTTAACTTACTAATGACAACCATAATGCTGTTGTTGGGATTGTCATTGAAGGCACAAGCTCCAGCAAACACAGTCTTATGGTCAGAAAATTGGGGCTATGTTGCAACAAACGCCACTCCAGCTGTATATCTATTTAGCGACTTTAACGCTACCGTTGTCTATGGTAGCGCAAACATTAACTACCAAAGTATGCTTGATGACACAAAACTCTACAATACCACTTTGGCAGGAGGTAGCGCCCCAGAACTCCTATTGGCAGAAGACGACACATTTTCAATTAGCGGCATTCCAACCGGGAACGCCTCAATCATGACCCTCTCTTACAAAAGCAACAACGCAAAAGCAAATATCATTTCGCCTACCGAAGGCATAGCTATCACCAAAAACGACAGCAAGGCTGCCACTTACACATATACCATAACCAATGATGGGAAAGCCTCTTTCGACCTTTATTTTACAGCTTCTGGCAACACTCGTCTTGATGACATAAAACTTACGGTTGCATCGCTATACACACTTTCTGTGGCAACGGGAATAGAAAACGGAACCATAAGCCTATCGCACAGCAAAGCCGCCACCGACGAGACTATAACTGTCACGGCAAACCCCGATGAAGGATATATTCTCGAAAGTCTCTACTACAACGACGGCACTGCCAATACAGCCATCGACGTAACAACCAAGCAATTTGCCATGCCCGCAGCCAACATAACAGTAGGAGCAACATTCACATCACTGCCAAACACTTACTTTCAACTAATAAGTGAAAATTTAAGCGATTGGAGCGGGAAATACATAGTCGCCTATGCAAAAGACGACGAGAACCTGATGGCACTGGATGGGTGCACCACATACGGCACAGCAACAAACATAGCAGAGCACATCTTTGCCAGCGGCATCATCACTGCCAACGATGTCACTCTCCCTCTACGTCTCAACATTGAGCACAGTGACAACGGATACACGATTCACATGGACAATGTTGGATATCTCGGCCTCACATCCGATGGAAACAATCTCAATGTGACAGATTCTGTGTTTAGCAACAAATTTGAATGGACAATCACACACACCAACGACACTCTTAAGATAGCAAACTCAAACTATACCGATCGTTTTTTGCAATACAACGCCAATTCACCACGTTTTGCCTGCTATAAAGGAACTCAGAAATACCCGAGCCTATACAAATTCTTTGGCGAGGAACAGCAATACACCATTACCGTAGATGATGTTGAAAACGGCACTGTAAATGCATCTGCCGAATCGGCAACAACTGGCGAAGAGATAGTAATCAGTGCAACACCCAACGATGGTTACGAACTTGCCACACTTACTTACGTATATGACGGAGTGGAGCCCATCGACATAAAAGAAAACTTGACTTTCAGCATGCCAGCCGCAAATGTCACAGTGAATGCCACATTCAGCCTGACACCAACAACAGAATATAGCATCACCATAGCCGACGGCATTGAAAACGGCACCGTAGAAACATCTGCCGAAACAGCTACTGAAGGCACTGAAATAACAGTGACCACAATGCCTGCCGAAGGATTTGCTCTTGAAACACTCACTTATGTATATGGAGAAGAAGAGCCTGTTGACATCAAGGCAAGCAAAAGTTTTGAGATGCCTGCTGCCAATGTCACCATCAATGCCACCTTTGCTGAAATGCCAGAGGCTTATTTTGCACCTGTGACAGAAAATCTTGACGATTGGACAGGCGAATATATCATGGCCTATCCTATGAATGACGACCAATTACTTGCTCTTAACAGGATTATCAAGGTTGGTTCAAACTATGTTGGCGACACCACCAATGTAATCGTTTATCTAAGCAACGGCCTTATTGAAGCAAATAATGTCACTACCGCAATACGTATCACTGTTGAAAAGTCGGAGAATGGATATACCCTTAATCTCAAAAACAACGGATTTCTTGGCTGGCTGTCAGGCAACACTATGGTTGCAGGCGAGACTGCCGACAACACCAACTACGAATGGACTCTGAATTATGCAAACGACACAATGAAGATACTTAATGTGGCCAACGAGACCCGAATGATCAAGTTCAACACCAACACTCCTCGTTTTGCCGCATACAGCACCACAAGCAGCGTACAGACATCAGTGACGCTTTACAAGTACTTTGGTGAGGAAATATTAGATGACACATACACACTAACCGTTGCAGAAAACATCGAAAACGGCACCATCGAACTCAGTGCATACGAAGCCGTTGAAGGCACTAACATTACCGTCACACCCACTCCCGACAATGGCTATGTCCTCGATGGCCTTACATACACCTACGATGAGACCGCAATTGAGATAAACCTCGAGACCATGACATTCACAATGCCGGCTGCTAATGTAACCGTTTGCGCAGTGTTCGTTTCCGAAGCAGAAGTGCCAGCTATCACAAACGAGATACTACCTATGTTCATACAAGGCAAAGACGGGACAAACAACAATCGTCTCCCATTTGCATACCGCGTCACAATTTCACACCTCATGCCTAATGCTACCTATCGCTATGTTAACCAAGCAGTCACAAATGACGACAACACCAACTATGACGGCGTTGGAAACATGATTTACGCAAACTGCAACGGCGACTTTGTTCGCACAACAAGCAACAATCTCACTGTTGATGGCAGCTACGGCGAATTCACAACCGACGGAAACGGGGAATACACAGGCTGGTTCATCACTGAGACAACAGCAAACAACCGCTTCACACCCGGAAACAACATTTACATGCGCATTCGCATCAATGATGGCAACGACGGAACTACAGCCAAGCACAAACTGACAACCTCCAACTATGCCACTGTAATCAATTTCGGAGATGAAAATGAAGCTACACTTGGCACCGCCATTGTTGGACAGACTAACGACCCAGAAAAGAGTTTCGTGTTCCTATATGACAATGCCGAAGGCCTAGGCCGTCCAATATACGGCACACCCATTGAAAACACTGGTGTAGATTATACCGTTGTGTCACAATATGCCACATTCTACCAAAATCAAGTTAGCGGCAGGCCTGGTTTCTGGGGAGGAATCATACCAAACACTAACCAAAACGGTGTGCGCTACATAGGTGTTTATGACAATTGCACAGGAGAAGAAACCAACAATTACATTTGCAACAACGGCAATTGGAATGGAGTCTCGACTGTCAACCCTGTTGGTGATGTCATCAATCTTAATCTTACAAATTGGGACAACGTTTGTGAAGAAAACATGTCCGTCAACATTTGGAACCACAACAACGAAATCATTGTTGACAACAACAGTGATGAACAATTTGTCATGACTGTTTACAACATTTTGGGCCAACCTGTTATGAATGCCAACATCAACTCTAACGGCCTCCAAACCATTCGCCACACTCTAACCCAAGGCCTATATATAATCAATATAAGCAACAGGTCTCAAAGTCTCTCATCAAAGATTGTTGTGAGATAAGAGTTTCGTTTCCAATGAAAAAAACACGGCATAAGTGTCGTGTTTTTTTGTGAAACAAAAAAATCCAGAGCAGCTTGTTTTTCGTCAGCTTTTGGCTTGGCAAAGTATATGACATTTGGCAAAAAATTAGTAATTTTGCAGCAAAATTGGAAGCGAAATGCTGTCAGAGGACGATAACTACATAAACGGTGACGAATATGGTGCCGAGTTGGATTTGGTCAACCGCTTCAAGGAACATATCATAGAGAGGCATGACAACACTTTTTTTGACTGTGACGACATCTTGGTGATAATTGAACATTTTATTCAGAACGAGGATGTTGAGTTTGCCCGCCAAGCGGTTAATTATGCTTGCGACCTTTTCCCATCCAATCCCGACGTGGCCCTTAAAAACGCCAAGGTCACTCTTGCGGAAGGCAATCTGGACGCTGCTTATGAATTGCTTCAGGAGGCAAACGAAGACAGCGACGAGGTTGAATATCTATTCATTCTGGCACAATATTACGCACTTTGCAACAAACAAAAAGAGTCGATAGACACATTCAATGAGGCATTGGGACTGACCAACGACCCATACGAACGCTCCCACCTCCACTATGGCATAGCACAACAGTATATGGCATTAAAAAATTACGACAAGGCAATCTCGTTTCTTAGAAAAGCCACAGTAGGTGCCGACTCCTTCTATTGTGAAATCATATTCCTTGAACTCAGACGCTGTTTTCAATATGCTGGCAAACTCGACGACGGCATCAAGTATTTCAACACATATATTGACGAACACCCAGACTGCCTTGCCGCCTGGAACTCTCTTGCCGACTGCTATCGTAAACTGGAGAAATATGATGAGGCAATAGAGTATTATGAGTATGCATTGGCCATCAACCCTGCCGACATGTACGCCAACATCAACCTAACCAACATCTATTACGACACCGAGCAATACACCAAAGCAATAGATACTATTAACGAGGCTGTAGCCAACGGAATGATAGAAACCAACGATACCGACAGCATTATAGGAGATTGTTACTACAACCTACAACGACCTGACAAAGCGGAAAAATATTACAAAAGCGCATTGGCGAAAGACCCCGACGACTGCAATGCCTTGTCGGGCATGGGTTTCATACACTATGACAACCAAGCATACAGTCAAGCTATATATTGCCTGGAGAAAAGCGTCAATCTGCTTCACGGCGACGACGACCAAGAAATATTAATCACACTTGCCGAAGCCTATGCAAAATACGGGAACGGAAATGAAGCAGTAAGAACTCTAGAACTTGTCGCCGACCTGTGGCCTACAGACCCTCTTGCATATTGCATGATGGCAAAAATACACATAGGAAATGCCGACTATGCCAGTGCCGCCGAGTCGCTTGAAAAAGGTCTTGTCAATACAGATTACGACAGCGATGTCAAATATGTCATGGCTTATTTCCTTCTGCTGACAAAAAAAAGAGAAGAAGGCCTTTCTTATTTGGGAATGGCCTTGGACGATGACATGGACAGTTACCAAGACTTCATAGACCTTAATCCAGAATTCCTCGGCAACGATGTTGAAGTTCTTGAGATTATTAACGAACATAAAAACCAACAATGACTTTTTAATGAAAGAATTCATAACCAACTTCCTCAAAGGCTTTGCCATGGGCTCCGCCAATGTAATACCAGGTGTTTCGGGCGGGACAATCGCTCTCATAACAGGGATATTTGAGAGGCTCCTCAATTCTATAAAATCATTCAACACAGAAGCACTTAAACTTTTCTTTGCCGGCAAATGGAAAGCTTTTGCCAGACATACTGATTTGATGTTTCTTTTGGCCGTCTTTGCTGGCATAGCCGCTTCGGTCTTGTCGCTTGCCAAACTGCTCAAATTCCTCTTTGCACAATATCCTGTCTTTGTGTGGGCCTTTTTCTTCGGACTTGTTCTCGCATCCATATATTATGTTGGCAAGACAATAAACAAAATCAGCATTCCTGCAGTATTATTTGCTCTTATTGGAATAGGCATAGCCATTCTCATAGCTTTTGGCACACCTTCCCAACAAAACGACAATTTCCTCTACCTCGTTTTATGCGGCATTGTTGGCACCTGCAGCATGATATTGCCAGGGCTGTCCGGCTCATACGTGCTTTTGCTTATGGGCGACTACGAACTGATAATGATAGACGCTGTCAGTATGCTGACATCACAACCACTCGAAGCCCTCAAGATATTGTTGCCCTTTGTCCTGGGTGCAGCTGTAGGACTGATAGCATTTGCTCATCTGCTTTCTTGGATTTTCAAGAGATTTCACGACCAGACAATAGCACTTCTCACCGGCTTTATACTCGGAAGCCTTCCCATCATTTGGCCTTGGAAAGAGCAAATAGTGACATCACTAAAAGACGGAAATGAAAAAATAACCGGTTACAATTGGCTCATGCCAAGCATCGATACCGAATTTTTCGCCGCAATCCTTTTTGCTGCACTAGGAATAGCAATAATCATTGTAACAGAAACACTGGCCTCAAGAAAAAGCAAAAAACAATGAATCTATTTGGACTTATAGGATATCCTCTCACCCACTCTTACTCGAAGAAGTTCTTCACAAAGAAGTTCAAGAACGAGAACATCGATTGCCTATACGAAAATTTTGAAATCAGCGACATCTCTCAAATAAAGGAAATCATCTCAGACAATGCCAATTTGAAAGGACTTAATGTCACATCACCATATAAAGAATCCGTCATTCCATATCTTTCGCATATTGACCCTTTGGCAAAACAAATAGGAAGCGTAAACACCATAAAAATAATCAACTCGCAACTTGTCGGCTACAACACTGATGTGTGCGGTTTTGATGCATTGCTAACCGAAGCCATTGGCGAAAAAAAAGTTGAGAAAGCCTTGGTTTTGGGTACCGGTGGCGCATCAAAGGCTGTATGCCACTGCTTGGCGCAACGCAACATTAAATGTGACATAGTAAGCCGCACAACAAGCAAAGACTCAATGACGTATGACGACATCAATGTTGAGACAATAAGAACCCACCGACTGATAGTGAACGCCACACCCTTGGGAATGCACCCCCTTGAAGAAGAGTTTCCACCTCTGCCCTACCAACAGATGAACAGACGCAATATCCTCATCGACCTTATCTACAACCCAAAAGAATCACTCTTTCTCAGTTTTGGACGTGCTTTTGATGCAAGCACATTCAACGGACACACCATGTTTGTTGTGCAAGCACGCAAATCATGGCAGATTTGGAACGAAGAATCAGAGGAAATCGTCTGGTGACAACTGTGAATAACTACTTATTCCTTTTACAAACGACTCAAAGACAATGTTTTTATTATAGACATTACTAAGAGGTGTCTTTTTTATTTTTTGTCTTTCCGTTTGCAAAGCTCTTCGTCGCGAATAGAATGCGAAATGAGCCTTTATGACGGCGGTAAAATCGGAGAAACACCCTTCAAAAAGGAATTTAAGTGCCGCAACCCAATCGAGAAATATTCTGTAGAACAATATCAAATAAACCTTGTTGCCAGGATAGTTTTTCAGCAATAGCGAAAGGTTGTTTCTGAAATTAAGGAAAGTCTTTCGTGGCGATTTATTTGGCAATGTGCCACCGCCAATATGAAACACTGTCGATTGTGGACAACAGCATATACGATAGCCTCTGTTCTTTAGCCGCCAACAAAGGTCAATTTCTTCCATGTGTGCAAAGAACGAGGCATCCAGACCTCCCGACCTGTGATATAAGTCAGCTCTGACAAACATGCATGCACCCGTGGCCCAAAACACATCAATGGCATCGTCATACTGCCCCTTGTCCTCTTCAAGATGCTGAAAAACACGACCACGGCAGAAAGGATAGCCATACTTGTCGATAAAGCCGCCAGCTGCGCCTGCATATTCAAACTTGTCCCTGTCGTAAAAAGACCTTATCTTAGGCTGACATGCTGCCACATCCTGATTTTGTTCCATAAAGGCAATTACGGGCTCTATCCAACCTTTTGTCACCTCTATGTCTGAATTGAGCAACACATAGTACTCGGCTTCAACATTCTTGAGGGCTTTGTTGTACCCACCCGCAAAGCCGTAGTTCTCATCATTGATGATAAGCCTGATGTCTGGAAAAGCCCCGCGCAAAAATTCAACCGAACCATCGGTAGATTTGTTGTCGGCTACAACAATCTCTGCCATGTCGTTGTTCGTATTTTCAATAACACCAGGCAAAAAGTCGGACAACATTTTTTTGCCGTTATAATTCAACAATACTACAGCGACTTTCTTCATCTTGTGATATTTTCCTGTCGATTATGTTTCCAACGGCGGTGAGTCCACAACCAATTGTCGGGATTGTCTAATATAAAACGCTCAATCTCTTGGGAATAGCGATTCATTATATAATTGTCGTTAGTTGATTTGGCATCTTCACATATCATGCTGAAACGTACTTCGTAATGTCCCCTTTCCACCCTTTTCATATCAACAAACACGACAGCATAGTCCAGTTTGCGAGCCATCTTCTCCATGCCTGTAAACCAACAAGTCTCACGATTCATAAAAGTATTCCAATAGTCTGTTTCAACGCCTCGCGGCGACTGGTCGGCAATGATGAGTATGGAGTTAAGCATATTGCTGCGGTTCACGAGTTCCCGAAAAGCAACCTTCGATTCAATCATGTTTTCGTGTTCTATGCCATAGCTAGTGCGTATTTTTTTCATCAGTCTTTCAAAAACAACATTCTCGACACGTTTATATATTGCCGACGCCTTATGCTCAGACAATGTATGCATAAGTTTGCCATACCATTCCCAATTGCCCGAATGAGGCAATGCCGTAAACACGCTCTTGCCTTTGTCATACAAACAAACAATGAGTTCGGGGTTCACAAATTTGACATGTTGGGCCAACTGTCCAGGCTTTAAGACAAGAAGTTTGCAAGTCTCAACAAACAAATCGCATATATTACGATAGTTTTTCCTCTCAATGTCCTTTATTTCTTTGAGGCCTTTGTCGGGGAAGGCTTTTACAAGATTGTCGCGTACCACTTTACGCCTGTATCTTATCACATGATATAGAAGAAAAGCGGCCACATCCGATGCAAGGTAAAGAAGCCTGAACGGCATGATGCCAATCAGATATACTAACGACAGCACAAATGCATAGCCCACATTTTTCATATTGGCATAAAAAATTAGCGTGGATTGTTGTAAAGGTCACCAGCACGGGTTCCGTAAGCGTCTGGATTTTCTGTTTGGTCTATGTTGTTGTTGTAGTCTTCGCCATAGTTTCGCGAATATATCTCCATCTGCCAACGATAGTTGTACACTTCGCCAACCATGTCTGAATGGATTAGGTTGAAATCGTTGGTGGCATTGTCTTTCGACATAAACACAAATCTTTTGTTATGATGGTTGAGAATCTCGTAATAATGCCAGATCTCGTAAGGATAAGCGCCAGGCTCGTTATATTCCTGAACTATCTTGTCGGGAGTGCCATATTTAAGGTAAACATAACCACGGTCGGTGTCATAGCCTTTTTTGCGACGAGTAGAGAACGATGCATTAACCCTTCTCACCTGCGCATAATAATCGTTCCACGCCTTTTGTGGGTCGGATGGATTTCTCTGTAACCAGAAATTATATACAAACTGGCGCATTGCAAGACTGTCATCACCACGAAGAAGCGTCTTTGAATAGGAACGCTCAGAATCACTCATCAAAGGGCCGAGGCAACTAACATATTCCCTGACAGTATCGAGATTAAGTGACATATTGGCAAAATCTCCATTATCCAGACTCTTGTATTCCTGCAACTGATAGTCCAAAGCCAGGTTGCTACGCTGGAAGAAAATGCTGTTTGATGTGATTATGGAATTGGTCCTGTCGCGCATCTCAACAACCAAATAATAGTTTCCAGAAGGCAATTTGCTGATGTCGATGCTTTTCAGTATTGCATTGACAGGTGCCACATCAATCTTTTGGGTATATGCAAGCCCCTGTATCTCTTCCATGGTCTCTGCTGAACTAACATGATAGTTCAAAATGTACTTTCCGTCGGCATAAAGAGTAGTGCTGTTATATAGTTCGACATAAAACATGATGCTGGAAGAGTTGTCGGGATAGAAAGAATGTACACGAGGCATAAAGTCATAGCCGCTTTTGGTGCATTCCGACTGCTTGGTGGCCTTCGAATATCCATCAACAAGCAGTATGTCCGACATTGACGGCAGTTCGTCATTAAAGTTTATGTTCAACTTTTGAGATGAAGAGAAATGCTTTGGTTCGACGGCATTGACATCGACAATGTTTATTTCCATATCGTAATTGCCCGAAGGCAGCGTGAACCTCTGTTGGTTGACGAAGGCCTGTCTTGACAATGAAGTGTCGGTGACGACAGGACTGTCAAGGGCTATTTTTGAGAACGACCTGATTGTGTCGTTGCTTTTAAATATGGTAGTTATTTCGACAGTGGCCTTAAAACTCCCTTTTTCAAATTCCTTATAGGTGACACTGTATGGGTCAAACGCAATGGCATTTTCGACATACGGCGAAACATTAAGCACATTGAATGTTGTAGAACTCAGATATGCAGTAATGGGTTTTTCTTGTGCAATGACAAATGTTGACAGTAACACAAAAAATGACAAAAATGAAAATCTCTTCATAACGCTATCATTATAGAATCGCAAATTTAGCATTTTTTTTGCAGCTCGACTTTTGTATTGTGTAATTTTGGGAAAAAATTATTTTTATATATTTTATATGTTTAATTATCAATATTTTATGACAAATTAATCATTTTAGCACATTTTTTTTGAGAAAAATGGTTGTGCCAATAGTTTTTTTTGTACTTTTGCAGCGGAGATATGGCTGAGTGGTCGATAGCGGCGGTCTTGAAAACCGTTAAGCCGAAAGGCTTCGGGGGTTCGAATCCCTCTGTCTCCGC